>CALGJW010000084.1 GCA_937930025.1 uncultured Saprospiraceae bacterium
AACTAACTTTGAACAAACCTTAACAGAAATGAAAAGACTGCTATCCTTATCCGTAACTTTACTAATACTCAACTTCAACTTCTCTACTCTTTGTGCTCAAGACTTTATTACCGAATGGGGTTTGGACGCTGGAGAAACAACCTTAGATTTAGTCGTTAAAACGGCGGGTGTGGTGAACTATAGTTGGACCACCTCCCCTACTGGAAATAGTGATGTTGGTACTTTTGATCAATCTTCACTTGGAGTGGTGACTATTCCTAATTTGATTATTAATGCAGGGGACATACTAACCCTGAATATTGAACCTAGCAACTTCCGTGAGATTAGATCTGGAAGTTCAGCGCAGAAACTATTGGATGTAACCCAATGGGGAGCAGTTCCATGGAATAGATTAGATTTTTCCAATTCTACTTCATTAAATATCACAGCTACAGATATCCCTGATCTGTCTAACGTTTCTTCTATGAACGGAATGTTTGAAGGGTGTGTAATGCTAAACGGTCCGTCTAATATTGGAAGTTGGAATACTTCTAATGTTAATAATATGAAAGAATTATTTCTAGGCTGTACTGTTTTCAACCAGGATATTGGAGCTTGGAATACTTCAGGCGTAACTAATATGAATGCTATGTTCCAGCAAACTCGAGATTTTAATCAAGACATAGGGGGCTGGAACACCTCGAATGTTGAAGATATGTCTTTTATGTTTAGAGTAGCGTTTAGCTTTAACCAAGACATTGATTCTTGGGATGTTACTAATGTGGAGGATATGTCTCAAATGTTTTCAAGTACATTAGTTTTTAATCAAGATTTAAATAGTTGGAATACTATTAATGTGGATAATATGTCTTACATGTTTTTTGACGCCCATGTCTTTAATGGTGATATAAGTTCTTGGAACACTTCGAATGTGACAGAAATGCTAAACATGTTTAACCGTGCAACTGTGTTTAATCAAGATATTGGATCTTGGGATGTCTCTGAAGTGACAAGAACGGACGGGATGTTTTTTGCCGCTCCAGCATTTAATCAAGATATAGGATCTTGGGATGTAGCGAAAGTTTTTAATATGCAATCCATGTTTAGCGGCGCTTCTTCTTTTAATCAGGATCTTAGTTCTTGGGATGTATCTGGAATTACTGCTCTGACCAATATGTTTTTGAATGCGACGGCATTCGATCAAGATTTAGGGGATTGGACATTACGGAGCACTGCATCCTTATCTAACTTCTTCACTAACTCTGGAATGTCCTGCGAAAATTACTCCTCAACACTGATTGGTTGGCAAGCCAATAATCCAACCGTTGTGAATAGAACTTTGGGCGCTATCAATATTGAGTATGGAAATAATGCAATTCCAGCCAGAGACCTTTTGGTAAATACTCAAAGTTGGAATATTATTGGAGATATCGCAACTGGAACCGACTGCCTGGCCCCGCTGCCGCTAACTTGGTCTTCTGAATTAAGCGCTCAAAAAATTGACAAAACAATTCAACTTGACTTTTCCGTGTCCAGCCAAATCAATAACGATTACTTTCTGATAGAAAGAAGTAGCGATGGATTAAACTTTCGTACAATTGATATGATCAATGGAGAATTCAACTTACAAACTGAGAAAAACTATACTCTATTGGATCGTGAACCTAAACTAGGAATGAATTATTATCGTGTGAAACAAGTAGATTTTGATGGAGTATTTAGTTATAGCAATGTGGCTAGTGAACGATTTAATTCTAATTTGGGAGCATACTTACTGTATCCTAATCCTGCTTCCGATCAAGTTTTTATAGAAACAGAAAAGCAGGGAAATTTAATGATGTACAATGCCGTTGGTAGAATAGTTTTAACGCAATCAATTGATATGGGTAAAAACGAAATAGAATTGTCTCGTTTGACCCCAGGAATATATTTACTAGAAATTGACGGACTTGTAATTGATAAGATTATTGTTCAGTAATTACAAGCTTTTAAAAATAAGTTTCTGTTTTTTGAAAAATGTCTCTTAAAATCAATATGAAAACATAGTGATCTCAGGATTACTATATGAACTTGTAAAGTGACATATATGTCAGTATGGGAATTGCAAACTTTCTATACTGACTTTTTGCGTACTAGATTTATCTTAATTATTAGGCCACTCTCTTCTCGTCGCTATGCTTCAGCGCTCACTATTCGTTCGGCCTTGTCTGGCGACGGAGTCGCCACACTTGCGCAGCGCTTGTGGACTCCGTGGAATATAATGCAAAGGGTTGATTGGTTCTTTAGTATTTATTTCGCCACTTAGGGTGTATGGTGCGGTGATTAATCACACATCCCGGACGTTCCTTAAACCCTGGTATTGATCTATTAAACCTTTACTTCCATTTTTCGTCTAATAGTAATAACCTTAGTATTATGAAAACGATTTGCTTATTTTTCTTACTATTTCCAACTTTTCTTTTGTCACAATCTTATTATTTCCCGCCAGTAAATTCAGATGAGTGGACTTTGAGCAACTTGGTATGCGATGATCAAGCCGAAATCGATTTGGTGGATTTTCTAGATGAAAATAATACCAAGGCCTTTATCATTTTAAAAGAGGGAAAAATCCTAATGGAGGAATATTTTGATTCCTTTACGCAAGACAGTGTTTGGTATTGGGCTTCAGCGGGAAAAACAATTACAGCTACCATGATCGGTATGGCTCAAGAAAGTGGGCAGTTGGATGTAAATGATAAAACTGCTGATTATCTAGATGATTGGACCAATTGTACAATAGCCGAAGAAGATAAAATTACAATTCGTCATCAGCTAACCATGACAACAGGTTTTAATGATGGCCTTAGTTTTGAATGTACTGAGCCCGAATGTTTGGAATGTTTACATGAACCCAATACGCGTTGGTTTTATCACAATGCTCCTTACACGCTGCTCCTTAATGTACTTGAAGCCGCAACAGGTCAAAATGAAAATTCATATTACAATCAGAATATTGGCCAAAAGATAGGTGCCCCAGGCTTATTCATATCTTCAATGGCAAGTGACAACAATGTTTTTTGGAGTAAGCCTAGAGCTATGGCCAGGTTTGGATTATTACATCTCGCGAATGGAAATTGGGATGGACAAGAAATATTCCCAAGCACTGGTTATTTCACGGACATGAAAAACACCTCCCAGAATCTAAATAAAAGCTACGGATATCTGTGGTGGTTGAATGGAAAAGAAAGTTTTCATCTTCCAGGATTAGATTTTGAATTTAATGGAGAGATTATTCCAAATGCTCCAGACGATATGTATGCTGGCCTTGGGAAGAATGATCAAAAATTATACATCGTGCCATCTCAAGATTTGGTAGTGATTCGATTGGGAAACGCGGCCGAAGGTATCAACTTCGCTGTCTCAGATTTTGATGACGAGCTTTGGGAAAAAATAAATAACTTAAGTTGTACTATTTCTAATATTAATGAATTAAAGAAGAATGATGTAGCTGTTTTCCCGAATCCGTCTAATGACTTCGTGAATATTCTAGCGGATGAAATAGAGCGATGGGAATTGATAGATCTTACCGGAAGGATTTTGGAATTAGGGAGGGAAAAAATAGTGGAGCTATCCCATTATAGTAACGGAATTTATTTTTGCCGTGTATATTTTAAGGATGGTAGGAGTGTTGTAAAGAAAGTTGTTGTTAGCCGTTAGCCCTGTTACGTTGATTCGACATTGCTCGGGAAGGATTGCTTCTATTGAACTACATTGCATTTTGGTTCATCGAAATAATTGAACTCATTGCAAAACACGTTCTATCGTCCTTGCGGCGCAGCCAACCTGGCGACCTTTGGTACCTTTGGTGGCTTGAATTAATTGCATTTCGATTCATCGAAATAATTGAACTCATTGACTAGTACTTATTTCTCCACCAAGGATGCACCTTACTACTGCCATCAATAACCTGCACCGGACGCTCTTCAACCACAGGTCGATCCGTTCTAGGTTTGTCCGTTCTAGGTTTATTTAGCACAGGTTTCCCAACTTTAGGCTTTTCATCTACATCGATAGCTGGAGGTGTTTCCACAACTTCAGGTACATAGGGTAGTGGACCCAAATGTTTCAATTGAAGTACCTTGCCTTCGTCACGCAATCTAAATTTATAAACATAGGTATCGCTACAGCGTAGTCTTTTCTTATTTCCTTCTTCATCTTCTGGCAAAGATGCCACAGCAGTGGTAATGTGAATTTCGTCTCCCTTTAATTTCCATTTTCCGACGATTCCAGTTTGTAAATCATCTTTCATTAACATGGCAAACTTCAAATCGGTAAAAATGAACTGCACCTTTTTTTCTCGATAGGTGGGTGTCAAATTAATATCTTTAAGTAAAGGGTAGCAATATTCGATACTGTCCTTGATAGGGAACATAAACAATGCCTCATCCGCTTCCCAAATTTGATTCAATAACTTAATCGTATCGAAGCGATCTGGTTCGCCGTAAACGGGGGAAATATATTGAACAGGAATCTGCACCTTTTCAATAAGCGTATCTGAATAATACATGATGTCTACATTTTCCTTTGCGCCGGAATACAAATCTACAAAGCCTATTTTTCGTTGGCCAAATTGCTTCCATCGAACTTTAGTTCCTGTTTTAAAGGCATCCAATCTTCGTCTTCCTTGAATGTTTTTATACGCCTTCACAATCATGTGCCTAGCGATAGAGCTATCTCGTACTTCATCCTGATCATTGACATATTGATAGAAAATCATCTTTGCTGTCGTATCAATAACGGAGCGGTTTTGAGTCTCCAATCCTTCAAGGAAAAGGATGTCGTCCCCAGCCGCTATGGAGTCTTTCCCTATAGGAGATTTCTGTGCAAAGAGGGTAGAAGTGAAAAGCAAGCTTAAAAAAATAAAAAGTGATAAGCTTGCAGCCTGTTTGAATTGGTCCATGCTGTGCATTAAAGTTTCGTAAAATTATCGAAAAATTCTCATTTGGTAGGTGGAAAGCATAGAGTTGGGAGTCCAACAGGAGTATAACGGCTTCCGCAGAGCAAATGTTGTTAAATTCATTGAAGCGATTTTTATTATACTTTTGTAGCGCACCGTCGGTAATTGTCTCTTTTATTTTACGGATGTTCCCTATAATTATGAGTATCACCCTACTTTCTTCACCGCTTCAAGGCTTTACCGATTTTCGCTTTCGGAATGCCCAGCACCGCCATTTCGGAGGGATTGATACCTTTTATGCACCCTACATTAGACTAAACGGTAAATTTGAAATAAAGCCTAACTACCAGCTGGATCTGGCCTTAAAGAACAATACAAGCCTAGAGGTAATCCCACAAGTTATGACCTGCAAGGAAGACGAATTCCTCTTCGTAGCGAAATATGTCCAGTCTTTAGGCTACAATGAATTGAATTGGAACCTAGGTTGTCCCTATCCCATGGTGGCCAACAAAGGAATGGGCTCTGGTATGATCAATAGCCCAGAGAAAATAGATAAAGTACTTGACCTCGTGCATTCCGAAACGGACATCGTTGTCTCCATGAAGATGAGGATGGGATATGAAAAAAGTGATGAAATCTTACGGAGCTTTCCCGTACTAGCAAAGTATCCTTTGAAAAATATTGCCATTCATGCGCGGATAGGGGCGCAGCTTTACAAAGGAGGAGTAGACTTAGATGCTTTTCAAAGATGCGTAGACGAGACCCCGCATAAATTATATTACAATGGCGATATCACAACAGTTGAAGGGTTCAGAGCCATGCAAGAAAGATTTCCTTCTATTGATCATTGGATGTTAGGACGCGGGCTGATCGCCGATCCATTTTTACCGATGATGATTCGAAAGGACACGACAGAATACCCTGAAGATAGAATTGAGGTGTTTAGCAAATTTCATGACCTGCTCCAGTATGAATTCGAACAAAAATTAAGCGGGGACAAACATGTCATCCGAAAGATGCTCAGCTTCTGGGAATACTTTGCGCAATCATTTTCCAATCCAACAAGAATTGTGAAGAAGATAAAAAAGACCAATACGATCGAGGCATTTGATCAGGTCGTGAAAGAAATTTTTGAAGAAGAGATGGAGATGAGTTATTAAAAACCAAAGATTTTATATCAACCCCCGAGCCTTCAATTCCAAATACTTATTAATCGTACTCAAAGACAAATCTTCCGGTCGCGTCAACACAGACTGAATCCCATACTGCTTTAGCTTCCGCACCATTCCTATTTTATCGGAGACAAATTTTCTAGCTATAGTATTATGATAAATGCCTTCGATGTTTTTTGTTTCTTCTTTAACAAAATCCGAGATCTCTGTATTTTTGAAAAAGACTACTACTAGTAAATGCTGGGTGTTGATCCTACGTAATATTGGCAATACCCTGTCTAGTGCATAAGAAGATTCAAAATTGGTATAAAGCATGATTAGCGAACGCCCTTTGATTAATTTTCTAGTGGACTGATACAGCAGTTCGAAGTTTGCTTCGAAAGGTTGTTCCTTTTCGCGGTAGAGGGCGGTGAGAATTTTATTGAGTTGGTTCGACCTACGATCTGCCTTGATGGACGCCCCAAGTTTATCGGAGAAAGTTAACAGGCCGGCCCGATCATGTTTTTGCAAAGCTACATTACTGATCGCTAAGGAAGTATTGATGGCATAGTCCATCAAGCTTAATCCTTCGAAAGGCATGCGCATGGAGCGACTCTTATCGATAATCGAATATATATTTTGAGCTCGCTCTTCTTCGTATTGATTGACCATCAGCTTACCTTGTCTAGAGCTTGCCTTCCAATTGATGGAACGAGGATCATCACCGGCAACGTAGTTTTTTATTTGTTCGAATTCATAACTATGACCGATTCTACGCATCAACTTCAAACCATCGGTATGTGGATTTCGATCGAAGGCTTTCAGCGAGTATTGCTTCATTTGAACAATGGAAGGGTAGACTGGCACCTCTTGTTCTCGATCGAAGTTTATCCTTCGACTGATCAAACCAATAAAACTGGATATAAACAAACGAATTTTTCCAAAGGCAAATGACCCGCGAATCACTGGACGTATAGGATAGCTAATCCTTCGACTTTCATCGCTATGTAAATTGAGTAATAAACTGAAGTCTCTTTTTTGAAATTCAAAAGGCAATTCATCAATAACCTCTACATTTAAACCTTGAGGACTGAGATTTTGAATTTCAATATTAATATTATTTTCATCCCCCAGCGACATTACTTTGGGTGTGACTCTTCTAGTCCGCAAGCGAATAGATTTACTAAAGAGTAAAAAGCAATCGACAAAGAAAACCAAAGTAAAAACAATGCAATAAATAATCGCCAAGGCGTAAATTCCACTAATAGAAAAGCTAATCACAAATAGCAACATGGCTATTAATAATCCCCAGAAAAAACGATTGTTTAGAAATAAATTACTCACTAGCGGGGTACTTCAATTTTTTTCACAATGGCTTCTATGACATCCTTTGTAGTGAAGCCTTCCATTTCTCTTTCCGGTGTCAAAATGATTCTATGATTCAATACAGGATAAGCTACTGCTTGAATATCATCCGGGTTTACAAAGTCTCTTCCCTTTAAAGCTGCCATGGCTTTTGCTGAACGCATGATGGCCAAGGAAGCCCGTGGGGATGCCCCTAGGAATAAATCTCCATTGTTCCTAGTGTTGTGAATGATTGCTGCGATATAATCCAGTAGTTCATCCTTGCAGTATATGGACTCCACTATTTTTTGGCAAGCCAATATTTCTTCAGCAGAACAAACAGGTTTAACCGTATCTGCTTGTTGGATTTTAAAATCTTTTCTAAATCTTCTTAAGATTAATTTTTCTTCCTCTAAATTCGGATAGTCTAAATTTATTTTGAATAGAAAACGATCTAATTGAGCTTCAGGTAATTTATAGGTTCCCTCTTGTTCAATTGGGTTCTGTGTGGCCAAAACGAAAAAAGGAAATTTCATTGGATAAGTCGTTCCATCTATTGTCACTTGAAATTCTTCCATCACCTCGAAAAGTGCAGATTGGGTTTTGGCCGGTGCTCTATTGATTTCGTCAATTAGCACAATATTGGAAAAAATGGGTCCGGCTGCAAAAGTGAAATCCGATGTTTTTAAATTGTAAACATTGGTTCCCACTACGTCAGTAGGCATTAAGTCAGGCGTGAATTGAATGCGATTAAAATCAACTGCCATACTTCTCGCAAGTAATTTGGCAGATAAGGTTTTTGCGATGCCAGGAACACCTTCGAGTAAGACATGTCCTCCTGTGAACAAGGCAGTGATCATTAATTCTATCAATTCTTTCTGCCCAATGATCACCTTTCCTAATTCGTTTTTCACTTTGCTAACTACGGAAGTCAATGGACTTAAGTCTATTCGATTTTGACTCCAAGGATTATGCTCCATTGGGCTAGGTTCAACCGGCGTAGGTATAGGTAATGGAGGTTGCTCCTCAGGCGTTTCATTTGGTTTGTCAATATTCAGGCCATCCAAAAAATCCTTATTGTAATCGGGCTTCGGTGTCAATCCTTCTGGGGTTAAGTCCTCATTTTCCATCTGCTATATTTTATTTACAGTTTTTGTAAAATTGATTTAATAGTTTATAAAAGTCGACCATGCTATTTTCGGAAACAAAATTCGCGTCCTTTAGATTGCTCCAAAGTTTCAAAATTTTTGAAATAATTTCTTCTGAAACATTAGACTTCGCGACCAATCGTTCTTGAAATTTATCATCCAAATTTTGAGTTGGAAGATCATAATGTGTACGAATATAATTTAAAAACAAACGACCTTGTTGCTGGGTAAGCTTCATGTGATCATTTTGCATAAAATAAAGTGATCCAATGGTTGAAATAAAGTCTAAGGAAGTATTTCGATTGCTTTCAAGTACGGGAATCACGCGTTGCTTTCTTCGAGTTCTAAAAAGTAAGAAGAAGAAAGCACAGGCAAGGAGGGTGTACCAAGCAGCGCGAAGACTTTTATTGCTTAAGATATATGACAATGGACCTTCAGAAATCAATTTATTATTCGCGGTGTTACCACCACCACCTGAATAGTTACGATTTTTTCTTCTGCTAACTGCCGCAGATATCTTATGCGTTTCATCCCAGAAAATTTGTCCCGAGTCCAAGTGAGAAAATACATTTTCCGCGTAGTGCAGCCCCATAGTGTCCAGCATATGGTAGTTGGTGAAGGCCAATGGGGTAGTGTGTAAATAAAAGGTTCCTTCGCCGTATTCCTTTTTTGCAAAATTTACATATGTATCGTCGATCAACCCGAGTTCAGTTAAAGAAATAATGCTATCGCAAAAATAGTCGCCATAAATGTAACTCCAACGATATTCCTTTTTTTCCTTCCCGTAATAATAGTTGACTTCCGAACTGTCCGGAAACTGAGGATGGTAAAGCGTCACGGATACAGTAGTGTCCGTCATAGTTTCATAATCCTCCCAATCGTATTCATAGCAGATTTGAGGATAAATTTGCTCCATTAAATCTTGAGGTATACTACTGCTAGATATAAATGCAGTATTTCCATTTTCAACGAATGCTAATAATCTGTCAAATGCTGTAGAATCAAAATGTATTGCTTGTCCGATGAAAACGAAATTGTTGTTCCTTAGGTTTTGAAGACTATCGATTGCAAGCACCTCCAATTTTTTATCCACATCAATTATTCCGCCAGCAGTAGAATAGCTGTTCATTACTTCCTTGAGGATGTGAAGTCCATAAGGACTTTTTTCTTTTACCTTATAACTTTCCCGCCAATTATAATTAGGTTTTCTGCTTTTGTTGAAAACAGCAAAAGTTAGCAGCAACAGAAGTGCCACCCCGGCAATGATAAATACTTTTTTATCCATTTAGCTTTTGGAATCGTTTCTGTTAGCATACCTCGCAGAAACGATCGCTACCTGATTATTGAAATCTTTAAATACTGGCTTTAGTCGGGTGTAGGCATCCTGAGTTAGTAAACTATCTCCAAACCAAATGCGCTCATATATTAAAGTATTATGTTCTAATTGAGTTTTTATTTTTGTGTTGTTTATTTCATTAATGTAAGTACGATTTGTTTTTGCTTTTTTCCATTTGATATGTTCATTGGTAGCCAGGGTTTTTATGCCTGCAAGATATTGTAGTCGAAGGGCTAACTGGAAATCTCCGGCTTCCTCCGCGATCCGAATCATGCGATCAAGATCTGATTCAATTAATTTTTCTTCAACCTGTGCCACATCGTAATTGATTACTTCGCCTTCGATGTTTTTATTTCTTCTAAATTTTAATCCACCTCCTCCTAGAAATTGGCTTATGATTAGCCCTAATATTGCAATGCCGCCAACTATCAATAGTATGTTGAAAAGGCTATTTAGAAAAGGGCTGCTGACTTTTCTATTTCTTCTTTTGGACTTTTTCTTTGCTGGAATTTCTTTCTTTTGTTCTACAGAATCACTTTTTTCAACTGGTGGCTGTCTAACACTTATATCACTATAATCAATTCCTTCTTTGGCTTTGGCCCACTGATCATGATCGAATGGTTTGTGTTCTATCTCACTGTCATAATACTCATAGTAAGGGCTGACAGTCAACTCCTCTTGGGCTGAAAGATGTACGGTGCACAGCAATAAAATGAAAATTAAATTACGCACCATGGTATTGATTTTCTTGTTCTAATCCCTGTAAGGTACGCTTAACACCTATGTTTAAAACTTTTTGCTTTAGTTGATTGGCAGTTGTTTTTTCTTCTAAAGAATAATATTGTAATGAGGCAGCAACCAAGTAAG
>CALGJW010000085.1 GCA_937930025.1 uncultured Saprospiraceae bacterium
ACCCCACTGACGCCTTGGCAAATGAAAATGCGCTCCGTAACTAGAACAGCAGTGGCCATTGCAAATATCATTTACGGACCTGCCCCTGAGAAAACGAAAGAAGTTGAACCATCGGTTGATAAACAACAATTTGCTACAGAAGAAATAGAAGTATTAATAGAAAACCCTAGTAGCAATGCTATCCAAACTGCAATCGCTCTTTCAGGCATTGTGCAAGGGCCATCTCAGAACTAATTTTTCGTAGAGCTGTTTAGTTATCAAAGTCTGTCGCCATGAGTGAAGAAGGTCCAATTATCAATAGAGTAGCCAATAGTGGTTTGATAACCCTCAATCTTGAGGAATATTATCCTAGTGAAGAAATTGTCTCCTTCGACTTAAAAGAACACCTTTTTAAAGAACTTATCCTAAAAGAAAAGGACTTTCGAGAAACGCTCAAAGCTTGGGATTGGGAGCAATATTCAGATAAAATATTACTAGTTTTTTGCTCAACTGATGCCATTATTCCAGTTTGGGCCTATATGTTGGTTGCTGCTAAAGCCGGACCTTTTGCAAAGCAAGTATTCCAAGGAAATACCGTTAGCTTTTTAACTTATCATTATTTAAATGTTCTCTCTGAAGGGAATTATCAGCAATATGAGGGGAAAAGAGTGGTGATTAAAGGATGTTCTAATAAACCTGTACCTCCATCAGCTTATGCGGAATTGACTAGACAACTCAAGCCTTTTGCTCAATCAGTCATGTATGGGGAGCCTTGTTCCACCGTTCCAATCTTCAAAAGACCTAGGGTTATCAATCGTTCCAAATAAGAATTTATAGTACATTTGACATAATTGAGTAGCAAAATCTAATTTCTATTCAAATATCTGAGAATGTCATAGAATTATATTTTTAAAAAGGGCTGTCAAAAGTATCCTTTGCTACGGCTTTTACCGTTTAATAGCAGGAATACAGCCTTTAACAACCTCCCATATAAATTCAGGTTCGTTTTTTGTGGGAACAACATAATGGATATGAAGACATTTTCGCTTTTCTCCTTTTTCCTTGGATTATTTTTCACTATAGCAATATTCAGTTCGTACTCCGGCCCTATGGATACCAGCAATATTGTTGAAAATACTCAACTTCCGCAACAGATTCATGCGGTACCTTTGGCGCATCGAAGCTTTGATTTTGCCAATGAATCTCTTCCTATGGAGAATTTTGACGTGGTTGAACGATTAGAAAGAGAAGTACTTCGTAATTCTTATTATCATTCCAATACGCTTTTGTTGTTGAAAAGGATGAATCGCTACTTCCCGATCATCGAACCGATATTAGCAGAACAAGGTGTTCCTAATGATCTAAAGTACTTAGCAGTAATCGAAAGTGATTTAACCAATGCTCGGTCTCCCGCAGGAGCACGTGGCATGTGGCAATTCATGACTGGTACAGCAGGTGATTATGGGCTGGAAGTAAACAAAGATGTAGATGAACGATATCATATAGAAAAAGCTACTCGAGCGGCTTGTAAATATTTAAAAAGGTATCATACCAAGTTTGGTAGTTGGACCTTGTCAGCAGCAGCGTATAACATGGGGGCAAGAGGACTTCAAAATGAATTGACAGCTCAGAAATTTAATAGTTATTACGACCTTAATTTGAATGAAGAGACAGGAAGATATGTTTTCCGAATTGTGGCGATCAAAGAAATTCTGAATAACCCTAGTGCTTTTGGGTTTATGTTAGATCCAGCCGATGCTTATCAGCCTTTGACAAATTATTCTGAAGTTGAGGTGAATGGACCAGTATTAAGTTGGGGAGAATTCGCAAAAAAATATGGAACCACTTATCGAATGCTGAAAGTTTATAATCCTTGGTTGTTGTCAAGCAAATTAGCAAATCCACATAAAAAGAAATATGTGATAAAAGTTCCTGGATAAATCATTCGTTCAAAAAGAGCAAAAAAAAAGCGGCTAGATATTCTAGCCGCTTTTTTTGCTCTTTTATTTCAAGCCTAATTTTCCATCTTTTTGTAAACCATTAAAGGTTGCGAGACCGCATTCTAGGAATTCTAAATAACCATTGATTCCCTCCTTATAGCCACGTGGCGAGGCAATCACTTGTTCATCGGGTGTGACCATTACGTAGAGTGGCTGAGAATTTTGTTGGAAATTGACAATTTGAAAATCGGCCCATTTATTTCCAATGTTTCTTAATTTTTCATTAGTGTTTTTTGAGACCAAGGTCTCAGCCAAATTTTCTCTATCATCAACATACAATGAGATTAATACGAATTCATTGTTTAATTTATCCCATACTGTTTCATCGACCCAAATATGTTCTTCCGTTTTTCTGCAATTCACACAACCATAACCAGTGAAATCCAAAAGAACTGGAAGGTTATTTTTCTTAGCGTATGTCATTCCCTCATAATAATCTTTAAAGCAGTTTAGATTATTCGCACATTTGGTGTAAGTGGAATAACTTTCCTTAAGGGAGTCATCCAATTCTCCTTTTCCTAATAACAAGTTATAGCTTGCGGGAGGTGCCAATCCACTCATTAGTGCTTTGGCATTATATTGACCGGTGCGATCATTTAGCATAAAACCAGTACCTAAATAAATAGCAAAAGCCAAAAATAATATTCCGAAACTCCCGCGTATTGGAGATAACTTCAGCATCTTGCTATCATGCGGAAAACGAAACAAACCAAATAAGTAAGCTGCAGTAGCCAGCGCTAAAATGATCCATAGGACCATAAACGTTTCGTATTTCAGAAGTCCCCAATGCATAGTCATATCTGCGATAGACAAAAACTTTAGAGCAAGTGCCAATTCTACAAAACCTAAAACAACTTTCACCGAAGTCATCCAGCTTCCTGATTTTGGCAGTGAATTTAGCCATGCAGGAAACGCAGCAAAGAATCCAAATGGAAGTGCTAACGCCATTGAAAAACCTAACATTACTATTATTGGTCCAACTGGGTTTGTTGCTGAGGTTACTAGAGCAGATCCAATGATGGGACCAGTGCAAGAAAAAGAAACCAAAGAAAGAGTTGCCGCCATAAAGAAGGTTCCTAAATAACCACCTTTTTCAGCCATCGCATCAGACTTATTTGCCCATGAGGATGGTAGCGTAATTTCGAAATATCCAAAAAAGGAAATTGCAAAAGCCACGAACATTGCAAAGAAAAACAAGTTCGCAATCCAATTCGTGGATAATGCATTTAGAGCTGTTGGTCCGAAAACGGCATTTATTATTGAGCCGAGTCCAACGTAAATGACTACAATGGAAATAGCATAAGCGATTCCATTTTTTAATCCCGAGGCTTTATCCTTTGAACCTTTGGTAAAGAAACTCACTGTCAAAGGAATCATTGGCCAAACGCATGGAGTTAGTAAAGCAATTAGTCCTCCTATAAACCCTAGAAAAAATGTCCACCATAAAGATCCAGATGCCACATCTTCCTCTCCACAATCCCCGAGCGGCGCTTTATACGTTTTTTGAATCCCTGGAATAATTTGATCAATCTCGTTACCTACAATATTAGCAGCTGAAGTTCCTGTAGCAGCAGCATCAACAAAATCCTCAGCAGCCTCTGGCCCTAAAATGAAAATATTATTACTAGGGACAATTTTAAAGTCTACGAATTTTGGAGGTAGACATTTAGTTTCATCACAAGTCATGAATTCAAAATACCCTGTAATCGGTTTGGAAGCATCCGTTACAGAAACCTTTTGTCTGAAGATCGCATCATGCTTGAACTTTGCCACATTCATTTCAAAAACTGGATCGTATGCTTTCTTGAAGCCGCCAGACTCTTCATTTTTCCCAACCAACTTAAAATTGTCGGATTCGTTAAAAGTGAAAACGGTAGGATTTGGTCCGTCCTCCGATTCTAAATATTGAGAATACACTGACCATTTATCCTCTATATCAGCTTTGAATTGTATAACATAATTTTCTCCTGCTATGGATTCTATTTGTCCAGACCATTTTACAGGATCTAAGAGACCTGAAGGTTTATTATCACCAAATGAAACTGAAGAGGCATTATCAACTTTCCCAAGATCAACCTTCATTGATCCTGAACCTGATCCTGACTTAGCTTTATTTTGATCGTCACTTCCTTTTCCAGCTAAATTTTGGGAAGATTTTGAAACCGTTTTAGGTATTTCCTTTTTTATTTCCTTGACTTTTTCTTTAGCAGCTTGAACAACTTGCGTTTCAACTTTTTCTGGAGTCTCCTTAATTTCTTTTTTTACCTCCTTTACTTTTTCCACCGCACCTGTTTTCGGTGTTGCTTTATCAAACTTGAATTCAAAATCAACCGTTTTTGGCGGTAGACATTTTGTATCATCACAAGTCATGTATTCCAAAAAACCGATAATAGGCTTAGAGTAGTCCGACACCTCAACTTCTTGTTTGAAAATTCCTTCTTTTTTGAATTTGATGAGGGTCATATCAAAAACCTTATCATAGGCTTCCTTTCTACCTCCAGATTCTTCATTTTTCCCAACCAAACTAAAATGCTTTCCAGCCTCTTCATATTCGAAGGAGGTTCTGATCGGCCCGTCATCTGATTCTAAGTATTGGGAGTAAATAGACCACCCTTCTTCTATGGTCGCTTTATAAGTCAACTCATATTTATCACCGCCAATATTTTTAGCCGAATAGGTCCATTTAACTGGATTATAGATTTGAGCAATAGTTTCAGTATTGAAGCTACCAAGCGCTAGGAAGATGAGCAGAATTAACCTCATAGGACAAAAAGTGTAGTTGAATATTTTACGAAAGAAGATAATTGATGTTCCCAAACAAAGTTAAGGATTCCAAAGTGCCTAACAAAAGTAAACAATACAGGAATGCTAGTAAAGGAGGATTGAAGACATTAAACTTTGTTTAACAAGATAATAACCAAAGAATAGGGCTTAATTTATTTAATATCTATCTCAAAAGGAACATCTGAAGGAGGCAAACAAGAAGTAGCATCGCAGGTCATATAGGTTAACTGTCCTTTTATTACTGTGGTATCAGAAGAAACCTGAATTCGTTGAGAGAATCTAGCTCTATTAAGATATTTCGTGAATGTTGCGCCAAAGGTCTGATCAAAACTTTCTTTTTTCTGACCAGCTTGTTGGGCATTTCCAACCAATTTTAGTCCAGAATCAGTATCGAAGGCAAAAGTAGTCGGTACTGGTCCTAATTCATTGGGAACTTCCGGGGAATAAATTGACCATCCTCTTTCTATGTTAGCGGTAAATGAAACTTCGAACTCAGTGTCCGAAACACGTTCTGCCTCTATAGTCCATTGTACAGGCTCAGATTGCCCGAAAGCAAGGCTAGTAATTAACAAAAAGAAAAAGATTGTTGGATATCTCATTATAGTCAAACCAGTTTCTACATGACGTTAGTCACATAAATTAATGTTCCTTTTAAAGGTAATTAATGCGTGCGTAGATATGTTCTGGGTTCACTTTAAATCGGCTGGTTTTGGGTGGTCTTTTAAACCGAGCCGAATTTAAGGATAATGTTTGCAAAAATAAAACCAAAACCAACTTAAATTGCTGATTTTCATTCATATCACGAAGAATAGATGCGTTATTCAACGTATAGGTTGCATTCTCATGAAAAATAATTTTTTCAACTAAATCCAAGGGTTGAATTGCCAAAGAATTACCATTATAAAAAGTACAAAATGAAAGGCCTCAGCTCTTGCGCTTGATAGCCTAAGAAGGATAAAAGACAGCGCATATGCCAAGCAGGGAAGGATTAATAGCAAGTGCTCCAAATTCAAATTCGGTTGAAAAATTGCCGCTATTCCACCAAACAGCATTGACCAGTACAATACATCAATTCCTTTCCTTTCCTGAATACCCTTTTTAAGCTGAAAGGAGGGAAATTTAATCAAAATGAAGAGCATAAAACCTCCAAAGAAGGCCAAAGGGGCCAATTGCACCCAATTTCTAGTGGTCACCCAACTCATCCAAGCAACCGCTCCAGTGAATTGAATACTTATAAAATCTTCTAAACAGTCATTCCAAAAACAAAAAATTCCTACCAACAACAATGGTGTTATAAATCCAACAATTAGCATCATTACTTCTTGGAACTTGAAATTTCTAACAATCCCCAGCGCAACCAATGCAAAAGGAATAAATAACCAGAAACTACTATAGAATAGAAATGCTATTGATATGAAAAATCCGATATTGAATATCTGCGTTGCAGGCTGAAATTGTTTATAACACCCCAATATTTCATGATAAGCCAGTAAAAAAAAGCCTAACGCTATTAGAGCTGGACTAAAGAAATAAGTTTCAGGGATAAAGCTTGCCAGAAGGATGAAGCTTGCTCCTGGCAAAAGATTCAGTTCACCAGAAAGCTTGTATCTATTTTCGATGATATTCAAAAGAAGCCCTATGAAAACAACGAGAATAAGCGCCAAATAGAAAGAAAGTCCTGTCTTCGTGTCAAGTTGACCAAAAAACAGCTCCCAGAGCATACCTCCTTTGCGCGTTATCTCAAGCGCTGTATCGCCGATAAATGCTGGAATTCTTAGCACCAGTATGTACAGCACTAAAAGAATATTCGCGACAAACTGGTTCGTTCTAAATAATCCAACCAAGCAATTGAAATTTTTTTTCAAAAGTAATCAAATCAAACGGGGCTTCTATTTTTAACTGTTATTTCCATTTTTTATGATTTACTGCCAAATGCAATGAAACTAATCTCGATTTTCCCATAAAATCCTCATTAATT
Source organism: uncultured Saprospiraceae bacterium (assembly GCA_937930025.1). GTDB lineage: Bacteria > Bacteroidota > Bacteroidia > Chitinophagales > Saprospiraceae > JABDJM01. Next base: position 6,742 of record CALGJW010000085.1, read on the forward strand.
CGAAACAAAGGCATTTTTATAACTGTTATTTTAGTGTGGTACAATCTTGTATCTTGCGCCCTCAAATGAATATTCATGCGTGGCACTTTGACTCAAATTAAAGCCCCGATTGTCTCGGAATTGAGCAGCTTTCAAGTCTACTTCAAAGATACAATGAAGTCTAAAGTGCCTTTATTAGATACCGTCACTCGGTACTTAATCAAGCATAAAGGCAAGCAGATACGTCCAATGTTTGTCTTTCTTTCGGCAAAAATTTGCGGAGAAACCTGCGAATCAACGTACACTGGTGCCGCCATGATGGAAATCCTTCATACTGCCAC
>CALGJW010000086.1 GCA_937930025.1 uncultured Saprospiraceae bacterium
GGGGTGATTAATTTATCCGCTTTCCGATAATGATTCACTTTTTTTCCTTCATTATAAAAGTCGATGGCTATACTCGTCGGAATAGACCTTTCCTTGATAACTTTGGTGTTGACTCCAAATTTATCAAGGCGACCAACGATCAATTCTCCGAGTTCATCAGCTCCTACTGAACCAATATAGTGTACTTTATTTTTTAGTACGGAAAGAAGCATTGCCAAAACCGGCATTCCTTCTTGAGAAATTTGCAGTGTATCTTTTGAACTTACACTTTTGGCCAGCGCATAAATCTCCCCTACACATGTCACATCTATTTTCTTTGTGGCCATAATTTTTTTTTGGTTTAAGCGATTCTTGTTCCTAAGGGAACTTCAGCATTGGGTTCAAGAAGGGTCACGGTTCCATTATCTTCTTGCGCTCCTAAGACTAAAACCTCAGACATAAATTTTCCAATCTGCTTAGGAGGGAAATTTGTTACAGCAACAATTTGTCTCCCTATGAGGTCATCTGGTTTATATAACGTAGTAATTTGCGCACTGGTTTTCTTTTTCCCTATTTTTTCTCCAAAATCGATATATAATTTATAGGCTGGTTTTCGTGCTTCTGGAAAGGCTTCGACTTCTACTATTTTTCCAACATGCATTTCAACTTTTAGAAAGTCGTCAAAGTCTATATATTCCATAGTTGTTTGATATGAGAAATAATATTGATCAACATTATGGCCATTAATGCGAGTGAAGCAATTCTAAGCCACCCAGCATTTTCTTTTCGGAAGGCTTCAGACTTCTCGGAGACAACTTTATTATTACTACTCAATTTACCCGCTGCAAATAAGTAGAGATAAATACCTCCTGCGAGAAAAATAAATTCAAATGCTAAACCTAAATATTCCATCTCAACTATTTTAAAGCTTCGAAATTTCCAGTGGTTCTATTCTTACGCACATTATCCCAATCGAAATACCTGCCATTCATGGCCACATAAATTCCTGGTTTTAATGTTTGAGAAAAAGCGAGGGCTGACCCTAGGTTGAAAAAACCATCAGAAGATGTTCCAAATGCGTAAGGAATCATAGCACCGGTTAAGACGATCGTTTTATCAGGAACGGTTTGTCCTGCTAAGTAAGAAGCCGTCTCAACGATACGATCTGTTCCATGTGTAACAATGATTTTATTGCTTTTACACCTTCTGCAATTATGCAAAATAATTTGACGGTCCTCATCTGTCATCTCCAAACTATCTACCATCATTAAAGTTTTGACATCAATGTCTAAAGTAGATCGCCCTCTTTCAAACATCGAGTTTAAATGAGAATCTTTAAAATAGAGCTCACCAGTAATGAAGTTATAATCCTTGTCAAAAGTTCCTCCTGTAACAAATACTTGAATCATTCAAAATTTCTTTATAAACGTCTATTTGAATTGAAGCCCGAACTTAGAAATTATTTGGGAATTTAAAGATTATTCAATGAGACAACTTTATCTTAATTTCTAAAATAGCCTGATTCTCTTGCCCAAACAATGGCGGCAATAAAGAGGATGAAAAGTAGAATACAAAAACCAATCTTTATCCAACTTAGTGGTTTCTGCCCATAGACTCGACCAGTTTGCCCGTTTATTAAAAAACGATATACTTTGTTTTGGTATATATAACTGCAAACCCAAACAGGAAGGATGATATGCTTAAAAGTTTGATCACATTTATCGGATTGCACACGAAGATTACGTTGAGTATCACCTCCAAGCTGAGCGGAACACATGTGCCTAATTTTATAGTCCATGATTTTATCCGCTTTCTGCCAACCTTTGTTTACTTCGGTATCATAAATCTCGGCTTCCCAACCTATCATAAGTCTAGGATCAAAATTGACCACCTCCTCTAATCTAAAAGGTAGAATTCGCTCTACCATTTCTTGCTCTATTCCTTGAGAGGCAGCCACAAGAATATCATCAAAAAAATGATTGAGGTTTCCTGATTTGAATTGCCACCTGATTTTAGTGACTTGCTTAGATTGCATTCTACCGTTGACACTCATTCTAACTGTTTGAGTATAATGATATCCTGCATCCCCACTCCATGAAGAAGAAGTATTCGCATCGTAAGTCCAGAAAGGTAAATAGACTCCGTGCAAATTTTCAATAGCTGCAGATCGCTTCAATTTACTAGGATGAAACAAACCCTTTTTAATCCATTTTTTGAAGGAAGTTTGTGCTTGCTCCAAGCTTTCGTAGAAAGGAATAATCCCTTGGGGCTGATGATAGCGATGTTCATAAGCTTCGACATTAACTTTATCAGACCCACAAAATCCACAGCGGACTTTGACTCGTTCAGGTTCAACCATGACATTGGCTCCACAGTTTTCACAATGATAAACTGCTTTATCAATTTTTTCCGGAACGAATTCCTTCTTATTATTTAAGGTATCAAAAAGGGACTGCTCAACTACTTTGTCGTTTTCTTTATTGACATCTTCTTGGTAACCACAATGATTGCAATTGATTTTCTTCTTCTCTGCAGAATAGTGCAAATGACTACCGCAGGAAGGACATGGTAATGCAACCACATCTCTCAAATATTTCCCTTCTTCCTGAATTTCCATCTAGAGTCTTGCTAACAGTTCTTTCTTTTTAGCTTCAAATTCTTCTGCAGAAAGAATTCCAGACTCTTTTAATTCTCCCAATCCTTTAAGCGTATCCATGATCTCTTCTCTAGTTTGAGCTTTTCCGGAAGGTGTCGCAGCATTATTTGCATTGCCTTGCTGATTCATCATCATATTGGCCATTCCAAATCCCATTCCCATTCCAACTCCTTCTCCGGCTCCTCCAGAAGGATTTTTGGCAGCTTCTTCCATAGATTTAGCAGCCTGAAATTGTTGGAATTTATTCATATCATCGACCATATTCATATTGGTCATCTTATCATAAAATTCCTCTACTTCTTTTGGCAGTGAAGTACTTGTAACTTGAAAACGGGTTAATTCGATTCCGAACGGATCCAATTCTTTTTGAAGAGCCGGTTTGATTTCATCACCAATTTCTGTGTACTTGGCAACCATATCTAAAACAGATACTCCGGTCTCAGCTAAGACTTCTGCAAATTTTGGAGAAATAATGTCTCTTAAGGCATTCTCTATATCCGCAATTACTACCTTATTTTTAGTTCCAGCAAATTGGGTGAAAAACAATTTTGCATCTTTCAGCTTAATGAAATAATTTCCAAATGCTTTTACTCGAACTTGCTTGAATTCTGGATCTCTGAGAATGATTGGATTTTGAGTACCCCATTTTAGATCGGTGAATATTCTATTAGAGAAAAAATATACATCTGCCTTAAAAGGAGAATTGAATCCAGCGTCCCAATTTCTTAGTGAAGTAAGCACAGGAATATTTCTAGTGTTTAATTCGTACATACCTGGTTCGAAATGATCAGCAAATTTTCCTTCATCGAGAAACAAAGCTTCCTGAGATTCTCGAACTGTCAAACTCGCACCGTATTTCAAATTGGCATCTTTATCCGGAAATTTGTGCATGATAACGTCATTCCCAGATTCGACCCAATCGATTACTTCGATTAATTCCCCTTTAATAAAATCAAATAGTCCCATGATTTTTATTTTGTTGTATTTGTAATTAATTTATTTCAAAAAGGCTTGGGTTCGGTTCAACATTTAGCTCAACAGACTTCAAGTCCATTTCAATTTTTCCAGGCATTCCTGCACCACTTAAGGAAGATTTGTGTGCAAATAGTATGCCTTCTACTGTTTTATAATCTCCCAAGTCAATGGTCTGTGTCATCTTTTGACCGCTGGCTTCCATCTGGGTCACAACTCTCAACTTAAGTCCAGATGTTTTACTGTAGTATTCCGTCCATGTTCGTCCTTCAGGAGCTTTCCAAATAACCGTATACGCTTGTTCACCATTTATTTCTTCTACTCCTTCTATTGCCCCTTTTACGCCCCAAGTTTTATACATAAATTCTGGAACAGGATGGGCAGCATATTTAAGTTCATTGATGATTCCTTCATCAGCCGGCATTTTTTGCCCCATGGCTTCCATGGAGGCTTTTCCGCTATTATAAATTTGAGTCTGCATAGGATTGCCACCTATGGTCATTTCTACTCGAAGTTGTTCTTTGTTTGTAACATTACTAGTCATCTCCAATGTCATTCCTTGAAAATCTGAAGTCATCACTGTTTTAAAGGAATTAATTTTACCAATTGCTTCTGGACCACCCAAAGCTTGTAGATAATTTTCAAGAATCTCATCAATGGAAATGCTAAGTTCTTCATCTACCGTTACAATTGGTTCACCTTCTGTATTGTAAAAATTTATTTTTCCATCGGTGGCAAATTTTTTCAATTTATCCGCTACTTCTGACTTTGACCCAACTACCACTAGATGGGCCTTATTAGGAGTAAGATATTTTTGTGCCATTGCTTTCACATCCGCAGCAGTGACCTTGCTTAATCTATCTAAGTAGGTATCATAATAATCCTCAGGATAATTATAGCGGGATTTGTTCAAAGCAAAAGTTGCAACATTTGAAGGATTCTCTAGTCTTCGTCCAAATGAACCAGCTAAAACATTTTTAACCATATCCAATTCTTTTTCCCCAACTAATTCCTGTCGCAGTTTTTGCACTTCAAACAACAATTCAACAATTGCAGAATCAGTAACTTCATTTCTTACTGAAGTCATTGCAGAAAATTGAGCGATAATCGCATCACTATTAATTGAAGATCTAGCGCCATAGGTATACCCATGCGTCTCTCTTAAATTTTGGTTTATTCTACTTTGAAAGTAACCGCCTAAGATAGAATTCAAAACACTAGCTGCCGTTCTATCTGGGCTGCCCATTGGCATATTTAACGGATAGGTCAAATTAACTACCGACTGTACTGCACCTGCTTTATTCACAAAGTCTACTGTACGGCTAGTTGGAAATTCTGGTTGCGGGAAAGAGGCCATCTTAAAATTTGGTTTCTTTTTCCAACTCCCAAAATATTTTTCAGCGAGCATTTTTGCCGATGCTAAATTTATATCCCCTACCATCACTAAATAAGCCTGTGCTGGATTCCAATACTTATTCATAAAAGCTTTACAATCGGCTACTGTGATTTTAGCTAAAGAAGCTTCCGTTAATACTTCTCCATATGGATGATTCTTGCCGAAATTTACGACAGAAGAGACATCTGAGGTTATTTGACTGGCATCATCCTTCGAAGAGGCCAAGTTGGATGCAGTTAGCTTTACAATCTTGTCAAATTCCTTTTGTGGGAAAGCTGGATTTAGCAGTACATCTGAGTAAACTTCCAAAAAGGAATCTGAATGCTTTGTAAGTGCTGAGCCGTAAAGGGAAGTGGCGCCTGAACCAATATTCGCTCCGATAAAATCTATGGCCTCATCAATTTCTGCCTTAGTTCTATTAGTTGTACCTCGCGTTAGTAAATCACCTGCAATATCTCCAAGTCCGGCTTTATCGCCTTCTTTCCAAGCTTCAATATCTATCAAGACTTGGTAGCTTACTCTTGGAATTTTATGGTTTTCAACCACTATTACCTTGAGGCCGTTGTCGAGTGAAAATTCTTCAGATTTTCCAATTTTAATAATCGGCGCAGGCCCGGCTTTGGGTGCCTGAGCTCTAAAATCTGCTGTACTTCCCTTTACAGGAATATCAGTAGCTCCAGTTTTCATATTTTCCTTATTGATTTTTGTACCTGTTTTAGGCGTACAATGAATCATGGAAGAAATTAGAAAAACGGTAGCAAGTATTTTGATCGAAAAATTATTAAATATATTCATGCTAAGGTTGGAGACTTTTTGGTAAGTAATGAAGCACTACTCTATTGTTTTTATTAAAATATTTTTTGGCTACCCGTTGAATATCTTCTTTGGTAACTTTCAAAAAACGATCGATTTCTGTATTAATCAAATTGGCATCCCCATAATACATATTGTAGTTCGCTAAGCTTTCCGCTATACCAGCAATCGAAGAATTTCTAGTTACAAATTCTGCTTCAACTTGATTTCTTAATTTTTGAAATTCCTTATCGCCTAATAATTCATTACCTGCCTTTTCGAATTCTAAATTCATATTCCTTTCAAGCTCTTCCAAACTAACCCCTTGATTCGCGATGGAAAATGCTAAGGTTACTCCTGGGTCTTCTAAATTAAAAGGGAAGGCACCAACAAAAACAGCCAATTGCTTTTCGTCCACCAAAGTTTTATTCAAACGAGAACTTTCTCCGTCTGAAAGTAATTTAGCCAACATACTTACAGCATAATAATCTGGTGTTCCAGCTGCTGGAATTCTATAGGTTTGAATCACTGCTGGCAGTTGCACATTATCATATATGGTATCTCGGACTTCTTTTTCTAAAGGTGGTTCAACTATGTCTGGTCTATAAATCGGATTGGGATTTGAAGGTATAGCACCAAAATATTTTTCGACTAATTCTTTTGCATCAACCAAATCTAAATCTCCTGCAATTGAAAGGACTGCATTATTCGGACAATAAAAAGTTTTATAAAATTCTTTGTAATCCGATTCGGTGGCAGCTTCTAAATGTTCCATTGAACCAATGACTGACCATTTATAAGGATGCTTTTTAAAAGCTCTCTTCATTGATTCTTCGAGGATAGAACCATAAGGTCGATTATCTATCCGTTGTCGTCTTTCTTCTTTTACTACCTGGCGCTGTGTTTCAATACCAATATCCTGTACCTTGGCGTGGAGCATCCTTTCGGATTCCAACCAAAGGCCTAACTCTAGTTGATTTGATGGCAATAATTCATAATAGAACGTTCGATCATTAGAGGTGTTCGCATTGTTGGTGCCACCTGCTGCAGAAATATAGTCGTCAAATTCTCCCCTTTTAATATTTTCACTTCCTTCAAATAGAAGATGTTCAAAAAAATGGGCAAATCCAGTTCTTTCTGGATTTTCATTTTTTGATCCTACGTGATACATGACTGAAACGATAACATTGGGAGTGGTATGATCTTCATGGAGAATAACATGAAGTCCATTGTCCAGATCAAATTCTTGATATTGGATTTGATTCATTTGGCCATAAGCTGTGGACATTCCTAAGAACCCAAGGACAGTTAGCCAAAAAGATTTTTTAAGCATAATTATGGTTAGTTATATATGTGCACAAGATAACTAACCAACTTCGATATAACTGAAATTCCTAGAAGAAAGCGGAGAAGGGAACGACAAACGTCAACTTTAGGCTCAAATTACTTTGTCAGCACAGGAAGAGCTGGCAAATGCATCTGGTTTTGCCTTAAAAACAAAGCCCATTCCCAGAATATATCCCATTGCTTCTTTTAAGGCTGCGTTGGATTTAAAATGCGGGTCAGTATTAATATCTGCATGAACTTCTAGCTCTACATTGTATCTATCCAAAAGATCACAAAGGCTATAGGCGACTTCAACTGATTTAGCAACTTCTAGAATCATACGCTCTTTCAATCCCATATTTGAATCTCGACTTTCATTGTGAATAAACATGAATCCGCCTTTTTTTTCTCTTAAAAACACAATTACAGTGGCAAATTCTGCAATTGCTCCTTTAACCTGCGAATCCGTCCCAATACAAACTTTGATAGTATGACCCGCTTTTTGCTCACGAATCAGTGTTTTTTCAACCGCCTCCTTAACGGGTAAGTCAATTTTATCGCCATTTAGCCTTCTCCAATTCATGGTCAATTTGTTTGTTGTAAGATAGAAAATCTAGGCTTCCCAGAGAATAAGTACTTTTTAATTCGGGGTTGCTGTCACTATAACATGTATTATTTGGTAAAAAGTTCTCCAAAGCCCATAAATATCATATATGGTATATTTCTAATCTGTACTTGGGAATTGTCACATAATCTAAGATTACTATATGTTTTCTATGTTGCGACATCAGATATTAGCAGTGGAAAATAACTAAACACAAAATACTTAATACGCCCCAGTTAACTATATTTAGTAACTAACTCCACGTTAATGTTAATTCCAAATTCAACAATTTCGGATGCCAAAAGTGTTCGTTTTGTTAAAAAAGAAGTCGTAAAGATTTCAAACATATCAGTTGCACCTAAAAATCGAGGTCGAAAAAGAAATTATTTATCGAAAATAAGTAATAGAATAATTACCTTTTTTAGGGGATCCGTACCTCCTCAACATTCGGAGATTGAAGATCACCTAAGCAACACTTTAGGCATTATCAATTTGCTTTCTGAAGACCGGCTTTCGGTTTATCAACATGAGAATATCGCTGCCTTAAAATCTTCTTGTAGTTTTCTTGCTGAGCAATTCGGGTTAAACCAATATTCCCACCAACTACCTGAAATAAAAAATAACTTAAAGACTAGATTTTCAACTATTGACACATCTAATCATAAGGGCAAAATAATGTTGATTTGTCTGGCACCTCTTCAAAAGAAAATTCTAAAAAACTTAATGACAAAATGGGGGTACCAGGTCGATATTTTGAGCAAATTACCTGCTGAACTAGATTTAATTACTGTTTTGGATTACAATTTAATTGTTATTTCAAAAACTGCTCATCAAACCACAACTTCACAGCTAAAATCCCTGAAGGCTTTAGGACAGCCATTTTTACTACTTTTAAATAGCCAAATCATTACCGATAGTTTTGTCCGAAAGTTTCCGCACATCACAGGTCCGATTGATCCAGATTTTTTAAAGTATAAATTGGAAAAGATTTTAAGGGAAAAAAAATCAAAGGAACTTCTTTAGCAATTGCTTTACTTTCTTAAAAATGGCCCCTGGTCATTCTATTCTGCTGGACAGAAAATCGCGTGAATTGCTTCAATTTCTAGCTATTCCAGCATAGGATGTTTAATTTCGCATTCAATTGAGGTCAGATTAATATATTCCAACCTTCATACAAAAAAGAGTGTCCGGACTTTTTACAAAGCCCGGACACACTGGAAATATGAAGCAACTAATCTAATATTTTGTAGAGCCTTCGCCCTACATCATTAAAGACCCCAACTTTTGAGTAAAGGGTTGGGTCGATTTAAGAAATAAATGAAAAAAGTGAAAAAGTATCCTACTATCTCTGCTACCTTGGCACCAATAGCACTGCTTATTTTCGTCTTAACTTCTTGTAATACAAGGACTTCGAGTCAAATTGGCGAGCATGAATTTAATAATGAGTTAGTTGGAGAATCAAGTCCATATTTACTACAACATGCCCATAATCCGGTGGATTGGTTTCCTTGGGGAGATAAAGCCTTGGAAAAGGCCAAAAAAGAAGACAAACTCCTAATTATCTCAGTAGGCTATTCTGCCTGCCATTGGTGTCATGTGATGGAACATGAGTCTTTTGAAGACACTCTGGTTGCCAAAACGATAAATGAACATTATGTATCCATAAAGGTAGATCGGGAAGAACGACCAGATATTGATGATGTATATATGACTGCTTGTCAATTGGCTTCAGAAAGAGGAGGCTGTGGTTGGCCCCTTAACGCAATTGCCCTGCCTACAGGAGAACCTATCTGGGCTGGCACCTATTTTCCTAAAAAAGAATGGATAAATGTTCTTCAGTATTTTATTGATACTAAAAAGAACAAACCAGAGGAGTTACAAAAATATGCTGCCCAATTAACTGAAGGAGTAAATCAACAAGATGATCTGCCTAATTTTTCCGGCTCGGCTGATTTTAGCCCAAAAATGATGGTTGCGCTTTCTGATGAAATTTTAAAGTCAGTAGACATGCAAGAAGGAGGAAGAAAAGGTGCTCCAAAATTTCCGTTACCGAATCAATTCGAATTTCTACTTCAGCAATCTTTCTATACCGGCAATGATGAATACTTGGATGCTGTAAATGTTTCATTGGAAAAGATGGCCTTAGGAGGAATATATGATCAAATAGGAGGAGGATTTGCAAGATACGCTACTGATGCAAAATGGTTGGTGCCTCATTTCGAAAAAATGCTTTATGACAATGCGCAACTTTTAAGTTTGTATAGCCATGCCTTTCAAACTACTCAAAATCCATTGTATAAAAAAGTAGTCTACGAAACAATTGAGTTTGCAAGCAGAGAATTAAGTCATCCGGATGGGGCATTTTATGCTTCCTTAGATGCAGATTCTGAAGGGGAAGAAGGATTATTTTACATTTGGAAAAAGAAAGAAATTGATGCCGTTCTCAATGAAGAAGAGGCAGATCTAATTCATAAGTATTACAATGTATCGGGAGTTGGAAATTGGGAAAAAGGGGAAAATATTTTACATCGAAAAATGACCGATGAAAAATTTATTAGTAAGCATAACTTAACCAAAGAGCAATTTGAAAAAACCTTGAAAGAAGCGAATAAAAAACTGTTCACTGAAAGAGCAAAGCGAATTCGGCCAGGGCTCGATGACAAGGTGTTAGCTTCATGGAATGGCTTGATGATCAAAGGCTTGCTAGATGCCTATAGTGCATTTGCTGAACCTAAATTCCTAGACCTAGCTAAGAAAAACCTTGCCTTTCTTGAAAAGGAAATGATAAAATCGGATGGTAGAATCGACAGGAATTTTAAAGACGGAAAATCTTCTATCAACGCTTTTCTAGATGATTATGCCTTTACAATACAAGCGATGATAGAAATGTATCAAGCCACATTTGATGAAGCTTGGTTGGACAAAGCATCCAAAATTGCGACCTACGCAGTTGAACATTTTAAAGATCCAGAAACAGGCTTGTTTTTTTACACCTCCAATATAGATCCACCTTTGGTAGCGAGAAAAAAAGTAATTGCCGATAATGTAATTCCTGGGTCAAATTCTGCCATGGCAACTGCCCTTTTTCAATTAGGCACTTTAACTTATAACAAAATCTTTATAGATTATTCGGAAACTATGTTAGGCACAGTTTCTAGTACACTATTGACTAGCAAATCTCCAGGTTATTATTCCAATTGGTCTATGCTTTATAATGATGTTTCGAGATCTCCATATGAAGTCGCAGTTATAGGAGAGAATTATGAACAACTTCGAAAAGAAATGCAGCAAAAGTTTTTGCCACAAGTTTTGTATTTAGGTGGGAAAAATGAAGGGAAAATGGAATTGCTAAGAGAAAAACTACAAGATGGAAGAACTATGATTTACGTATGTCAAAATAAAGCGTGTAAACTTCCCGTCACCGAATCAAAAAAAGCTATAGGACAGATTTTGGGGAATACGCTGAAGTAATGGTTAATTGTTGATCCACACATTGAAACACCTTGGCAGAAAAATTTTCGAAAATTCGATAATCATGAGTGGCAATTAAAATGGCGGCGTTGGTTTGAACTTGAAGGTTAGTTAA
>CALGJW010000087.1 GCA_937930025.1 uncultured Saprospiraceae bacterium
TGGTAGGCTTGCTTCGCAATCGACTAATTAGCACGAATTTGATACCTGTTAAGTAACGAAGCCAGTGTAATTAGATGGCATAAATCATATTTGTGTGCTAAGGAAAGCTGCCGGCAGGCAGGCAACAGGAATTCCGGGCTCCGCTGGTTTCATTAAATTCTTTCGAATTTGCAAAGGGTATTTCACAGGATATTTACTTAGGTTTATTTAACCTCTTGAACATGGACGTTTCGAATTCGTGGAAACTTGCCTGCCGGCAAAGGCAGGTTAGTAATTGCGTAGCAATTTATTCGTGGGAATAAATACGTTTTCTATACGTTTGATGGGTGAAAATTTGTGAAACCCGCCTCTGCCGGTCAGGCAGTTTCGTTGCAAAACATACTCGTTTTTCGGCATTACGGCTAAGCTAGTTACACTCCATTATCTAAACTTTGATTGTAAAGAATCACCTTGATTTTTTAGAACGTGAAGTTATAATCAAGTCATCAAGATGATCAAGTGAATCATGGCAAAAAAGGAACACCCCGAATGGCGTTTCGGGGTGCAATAAGAGACACAACCTTTATGACTCAAAAAATACTAACTCTTAATATATTTTGCTTTTTCAATAAGAATTGAAAAATATGGTTCTTCTTTTTTATCAACCTGATCGCTAAGCATGAAGTCGCCTTTTGGACAACAAATGCTACAGTTTGACAAAGTAATGGTAGAATAAAAACAAGGGGAGGGTGGAATGGAAATAGTAAACCTAAAGATAATATGAAATCAACCTTATTAACTTATCTGCAAGTTGTACTCTTTTACCCTTTCTTTCAATAGTCTATTTAGGGTAGATAATAATTGTAGATTAAATCTAATGTGTGATTAAATTGGGGAATTTCGGTTATTTATTAAGGATAGACAGCTATAGCTTCAACCTCTACCAATAGGTAATCTCTAGCTAAGGCCGCTACGCCTAAAGTTGTACGAGCCACTTTGTTTGGGTTTTCTGCATTGTTGAAATATTCACCATACGCCTTAAACCAGGCATCAAAATCTATTTTATTGTTTGTGGGATCGGGGGCAATAAAGACACCTAAGTAAACCACATCTTTCATACCGAGCCCTGCTTCTTTCAATACGCCTTCCAATTTTTTGAGAGTTCCAATACTTTGCTGATGTGTATTGCCATAGGCAGCTAATGTTTTTTCGGGTGCCTCAAGGTTGTTAGGAGCTGAAACTTGGCCTGAGGAAAAAAACAATTTACGATCTGATGGAATGCTAACCCCTTTTAGTATAGAAGCGTCCGGTCGATCATATCGAATCACGTTTTCGCTTTCTGTGCTTTGTGTGGTTGGCGAACACTGAATAAAAAATAAACTTAGTAAAAAGAGTAAAGCGGAAAATTTCATAAGCGTAATTTTAATCGCCACTAAAATACAGCTCAAACCCTACATTGTTAATTCTTAGAATGGAAACTTTGAATCTAATCACAAATAATTTTAATTAGCGGCTTATTATTTTCTGTATGCGATTGTTCAAATTTGAAATATGAGCTTCTTGGATTCGATATTAATTCTTACTTTCATCGTAAATGAAAAACATGTTCAAATTTACCTTCCTTTTTACCCTGTTAATAATTGCGCTTCCAACTTTTGCACAAGTGAATTTCACTGCAAATGATCAAGTTCCTGGTTACGATACTCCTTTTTTACTCGGAGCAAATCCTGGCTATTATCCCGGTTGGGATGATGAAGCGCTAGCTGATATCCTTGCAGGAAATCCACAGTTTGGATTGCGTGGGGTAGGAGTGCGTACACAAAGAGTTCCGCTTCCAGATGAATTCTTGGAACAATGGGGAGTGGATATTCGAGTAGATGAATTTGAGTATTATGAATCCGTGGGAATGAAAGAACATGTTGTATTTCTGGAAGGACCTTCTGATGATCATCGTGATCCAGTAGAACATTGTGCTGGAAATGAATCCCTTTTGTTTAAAAATATGTATGAACCAATCTGGGTAAACGGAACGGTCAATCCAAATAATTTTTACGCCAAATATGTTCATGATGTCGTAACTAACTATGGACAGTTTATAAAAACATATGAAGTATTTAATGAACCAGATTTTGATTATTCTGGGAACGGGTATAAAGAAGTAGGTCAAGCGGGAAATTGGTTTGAAAACATTCCTGATCCTTGTGATATCAAAATTCAGGCTCCTATCTATCAGTACATCCGTATGTTGAGAATCACCTATGAAGTGGTGAAGTCAGAAGACCCAGATGCTTTTGTTGCTATCGGTGGAATTGGGTACTCTTCTTTTTTGGATTTAGTTTTAAGACATACAGATAATCCTCAACAAGGAATTGTTAATGGTGTATATCCATTAAAAGGTGGCGCTTACTTTGATATGATGAGTTTTCATAGTTATCCGCACAACAATGGTTCACTGCGCTATTGGAATAATGACATCGGAGATTTTTCTTACACCAGACATTCTGACGCAGCTATCGAAGGAATCATTGATCATAAAAATGAGTTCGCAGAGGTGCTCTCCAATTATGGTTACGATGGTTCTACTTTTCCGGAAAAGGAATATATCATTACCGAGACAAATCTACCCAGAGTTGCCTTTGATGAATATATAGGATCCGATGAAGCTCAATCCAATTACTTGACAAAAATGCAAGTAGTTTGCCGCGAACATGGAATCAAGCAAATTCATATTTATCAAGCAGCAGAGTCAGAAGTGGATGGAAGTATGTACGATTCCTTTGATGCTATGGGATTTTTTAAAAACTTGGACAATGTGGATCAGTATCAACAAGTCGAACTTGAATGTGGATTGGCTACAGCAGTGATGACCAAACAGCTTAAAGAATATCAATTCGATCCTGAGCTGACTGCGCAATTAAATTTACCGGATGAGATTGGTGGAGGCGTATTTTCTAATGGAAGAACAGTTTTATGGGCGAAGACAAACGAAGATCAATCAGAAGAAGCCCAAGCGTCGTATTCTTTTCCTGCAAATTGGGCTTATCAATTATATCGTATGGATTGGAATGATTTTGAAGAAATGAATGGCCAGCAAATTGGGCTTGATAATGTTTCGCTTACTGGAAG
>CALGJW010000088.1 GCA_937930025.1 uncultured Saprospiraceae bacterium
TAATTTTTTAAAGAAAAAAAAGATCAATTTTGAAGTGCTAGATGACAAAACTTCTGAAGCCGTCGTCGAAACAGAATCTCCCCAAGAATCGAAATTGCAGGTAGCACAGGTTGCTGAGGCTATTGAACAATTGTCAGAAGGTTATAGACAGGTTTTTTCCCTCTATTTATTGGAGGGATATGATCATAAAGAAATAGCCAGTATTCTGGGGATTTCTGAAGCAACTTCAAAGTCGCAATTTAGTAGAGCTAAAGCGAAATTGAGAAATATTTTAGAACAACAAAGCTTGGTACAATGAAGGACCATATAGAAGATTTTATTGAAAAAAATAGGGAAGGTCTCGACCGGAGAACACCTAGTGCTAGCCTTTGGGATAACATTGAGCAACAACTTCCGACCAAGAAGCGAAAGTTGATTCCTTGGAGAACATTGGCAGTAGCTGCAAGCTTTTTATTGGTTTTGGGTTCGGTCGGAACATGGGCCTATAACCAAGGAATGAAACAGGGAGAAATAAATTCTATGGCAGATATATCCATAGAATTGGGAGAAGCAGAAAAGCACTATCAGTCAGAAATTAAAGAAAAAATGGCCATCCTCGCGTCCTATAATAAGGCGGAGGAAGTTCAAATAGATTTATTAGAAATGGAGGAATTCTTATCAGAGCTCAAAAGAGACTTAAAGGATACTCCGAAAAAAGACAGGGAGGTTGTAATTCAAGCAATGATAGAAAATTACCGATCAAGAGTAGAACTTCTTGAGAAAGTACTAGATCATTTGCCTAACAATTCAACACATTCAAAATTATCTAAAGATGAAACCAAAAGTATTTAAAAACATTTTACTGCCCCTAGCCATTCTGTTGCTCGGGATTCAAGTTCAAGCAAAATCGGTTGACACAAGAACAGAGTACACAAAATCTTATGCAAAAGAATTTGATGTAAATAAATCCGACAAATTTAAAGTCGAAAACCGCTACGGAAAAGTTGACATCAAGACCTGGGGTGAATCTCGCGTCAAAGTTGATGTTCTAGTTACGGTAAACGCACGATCAAAAGAAGCAGCCGATGAAATGCTCGATCGAATAAATATCATCTTTGATCAAGGTGCTGGAATTACTTCTGCCATAACTGAAATTGCAGACAAAAAATCTTCTTGGAGTAGTTGGTGGTCCGGTGGATCTGGAGACGATTTTAAAATCGATTACACCATAAAAATTCCAAAAGAACATAGCCTAGATTTGTCTAACAAATATGGACATAGTTATTTAACCGATATAGACGGAAGTGCTGACTTCAGTATAAAATATGGAGATCTTTATGCGCAAAATGTCGGTAAGGCAGTAAGTATATTTCTCGGTTATGGAACGGCTAATTTGGGAAACCTTAAAAGTGTAGATGGTAATGTGAAGTATGGAAAATTCAATATGGAAAATAGCGGAGACATTAAAATGGAATGTAAATATTCCAAACTAACCTTTGGAGAGGTCGGAAACATGGATATCATTTCTGGCTATGATAATATTGACATTATTTCTGCGGGAGATGTAAACTTTAGTGGAAAATATGGCGACTTGGACATTGGAAATTCCAAACGAGTAAATGTTGAATCAAAATATACAAGCGTCGGCATTCAAAATTGTGCCGGAGGAGGAAGGTTTAATTTATCCTATGGAGGGTTGAGAATAGATGAATTGGGTCCGGACTTTGGATCACTTGAGGTGGAAGGAAGTTATTCTGGAATAAAAGTCCATGTACACCCTTCTGCCAGTTTCACATTAGATGCTAAAGCCAGATACGCGGGGATTAAATATCCGGACAATTTAGATATCCGAAGAGATGTAAAACAATCTAATACACATGAAATTTCTGGGCAACTTGGATCTGGAAGTGGAAAAATTAACATCGATTCAAATTACGGATCTATAAGCGTTTGGTAAATACGCCGTGCTAGAAGCCTCATTTTACCTATCTTTCCGCAAAGATTAAATATGACTATTCAATTTTGCGGAGCAGCACAAGAGGTGACAGGTTCCTGTCACCTCTTGACGCTGGATAATGGATACAAGATTCTCTTAGATTGTGGATTATATCAAGGGAGATCAGAGGAGTATTCAGATTTTAACGAAAATTTCCTTTTTAAGCCGGCTGAACTCGATTGTGTGATTCTTTCTCACGCGCATATAGACCACACTGGTAGGATTCCAAAGTTAGTGGCAGAAGGTTTTCATGGGAACATCATCTCTACTCACGCTACTAGAAGCCTTTGCGCTATAATGCTATTAGATTCGGCTAAGATTCAGGAAAGAGATGCAGAATGGGAGAATCGGCGCTATCAGAAAAGAAAAGGAAAAAAGAAAAAAAGACCAAAAACACCATTATATACTAGTGCAGATGTGCCACCAGCCATGGACCGTTTTGTTACCACTGGTTATGAGAACTGGTTTAAAATCAATGATAACGTTGAAGTACTTTTTCGCGATGCAGGCCACATTCTAGGGTCCGCAACAGTAACCCTTCGAATTACCGAAAATGAAAAAGTGACCATGTTTGGGTTTTCTGGTGATATCGGAAGGCCAAATCGACCGATTCTACGTGATCCTAAACCCATGCCTGAATTGGATTATTTGATCTGTGAATCTACATATGGAGACCGAGATCATATTGAAAAACCAGCGGAAACTCAAAGAGTGCTTGACATCATTCATGAGACTTGCATTGTAAAGAAGGGTAAGTTGATAATTCCTGCATTTAGTGTTGGCAGAACGCAAGAGGTGGTTTACATGTTAGATCAATTTGAAAACCAGGGAAAACTACCCAAAATTCCAGTCTATGTTGATAGTCCCTTGGCTGTAAATGCAACCACCGTTTTTGGATCTCATCCAGAATGCTATGATAATGACCTCTATGAATATATGCTGATTGACGACAATCCATTCGGCTTTAATAATCTAACTTATGTGCGAAATGTGGAAGTATCCAAAAGTTTGAACAGCACTAAGGAGCCATGCATTATTATTAGTAGCTCTGGAATGATGAATGCCGGTCGAGTTAAGCATCACCTTTTCAACAATATTGATAACGAACAAAATACATTGCTTATCGTTGGATATTGTTCGCCGGATACCCCAGGTGGAATGTTACGCGCAGGAATTGAATCCATTAAATTATTTGGTGAATACAAACCAGTGAAAATGCAGATTGAAATAATGGATTCGTTTTCGGCGCATGGAGATAGAACTGAGATGCTAGAATTTGTTCAAAATCAGCGCAAGACTTGTAAGAAGGTTTTTCTGGTTCACGGAAATCTAGACGCCCAACAATCATTTAAAGATTTATTAAATAAAAATGGATTTGATGATGTTGAAATTCCTAAGCTGGCGCAAACAATCACATTGGGAAGTAACTAACAATTATGTATAGACTACTTTTATTAATACCCCTTCTTATTTTTTGTGCTTGTAAAAAGTATGAAAACTTAGAAGTTACAACACCCGGAGCAGAATATGCAGTACCGATAGGATTTGCTGAGTTAGATTGGCAGGATGTTATAGATAATATTTCTGATAGCACTGTAATAAGGATAGATGATCAAGGAATAGTACACTTAAATTATAAAGGAACAGTCCAAAAATTTGAAGGATCAGATATTGCGGAATTTGTTAATCAATTTAATGCTCCGTTAATTTTTTTAGACACTTTGGTGGCACTACCCTTTTCAACACCGCCTGGAATAGATTTGGATTATGCAATCTTAAGTAATGGTGGAGCGAGATTTGGCTATCAATCAAATTTTAACGAACCCGTTAATGTTAAAATTACCTTACTAAATATAGAAACCGCCAACGGCGAACCTTATAGTTTTACAAATAATCACCCAGCCGGGGTTGTAGATTTTTTATCCGATTCAATTTTCTTTGATAATCATATTTTGAGGCCAACTAACGATAGTATTTTTGTTCATTATGAATACATAAGAGCAAATTCTATGGATAAAGTTACGCCGGACTTTATCGGTGCTGTTATCTTTGATTTTGAAACTTCTTATATGGAAGGTTTTCTCGGACAAGAAACCTTCAATGTAGATCGTGATACTATTGACATTGACTTTTTTGAAGAAACACTTACGGGTGATATTTTTATAGAAGACCCAAAAGTGAATGTTGTCATCACGAATTCATTTGGGTTTCCTATTCGCTCAAGCGGATCAGTATTTAATTTTTTCGAAGAAGACGGTTCCGTTTTAGAATTAGAATCTTCAGCGCTTGATTTAATCGATGTTGACTACCCTAGCTTGAATGAAGTAGGGGTAAAAAAAGTGACTGAATTCCCTTTTGATAATGACAATTCAAACCTTTCTGATCTAATATTAAGTCGACCAATTGCCTTGGAGTATGAATTTATTGCAAACGCCAATCCTGATTTAGACACAAGCATTCGAGGGTTTTTATTAGACACTTCAGTTTTTGAAATCCAAGTTGCTGTAGATTTACCATTGAAGGGTTGGGCAAAAGATTTTGCAGCAGACGACACGCTTTCTTATGATATTGATCCAGTTTCTGAGGTAGAGTCAGCGGAGCTAAAAATTATAGTTGAAAATGAACTCCCACTAAATATAGCTGTTCAAGGGTATTTTTTGAATGACCAAAATAATCAAGTGGATTCTATTTTCCGGGAACCTCAACTTATATTGTATAATGATGGTATCAGCAGCGGCGAGCCTCATGTTGAAACCATCTTTTTGCCCTTGAGCGAAGAAAAATTAAATACAATTTATACTACAAAAAAAATGCTGGTTACTGCGAAATTCGATACAAGCGGAGATACTAATAACGTGGTTGAGATGCTAGCTACTCAAAAGGTAAATATAAAAATAGGACTAAAATTTAAGTTAAAGGAATGATGAAAAAAACGACGTCCTCCCTTTTCCTATTCCTTTGTATATTCATTGGAACACCTTTATTTGCCCAACAAGATTTGACTACTTTATTCCTGTCGGAGACTTGGGCTTCGACATTTAGTAATCCTGCTTGGGTTCCTGAAAAGAGAGCGCACATTGGTTTGCCAAGTATGTATTTCAGTACCAGTGGTGCCTCAATAAATGTAACCGACCTCATTGACTTTTCACAAAACAATCCAACCTTGGACTTGGGTGAAGTTGCTAATGCAGTGGAAGATGAAATATTTGCTCAAGCAGATCTTTCTATTCACCCAATCTATTTTTCTATTGCCTTGAAAGATTTCAGAGTTGGACTAGAATATAGTTTGATGAATAAATCTTTTGTTCAGGTTCCAGGAGACTTAATACGTTTTGGTGCATTTGGGAACGCACCTTATATTGATCAAACTTTAGAATTAGCTCCTTCACTTTATAACACTGCTTACCAAAAACTTTCGTTTCCAATTTCATATCAAAAAGAGAATTGGACTTTTGGATTTCGACCTGCTTTTCTACATGGCATTGTCTCCGTAAATACAGTGGAAAGTGAACTTAGTTTGTACACCGATCCTGAATTCTACCAATTGACTTTAAACGGAAACTTTAATATTCAATCCAGTTCAATTTTGGCCCTAGATTCTGACCAAAACTTAGGAGTTAACTTCAATGAGGATTTTTTAAACAATGGACTTTCTTGGAAAAGTAATGGAGGGTTTAGCATTGATCTCGGGGCTCGTTTTCAAGTTAATCAGAAATTGAAAATGGGTGCCTCGATAATTAACATTGGTCAAATAACCTGGGATAAGAATGTAACTTCTTTTACCTCAGAAGGAACGCAAAACTATAACGGAATTGACTTGAATCCTTTAGTAAGTGGAGATTCATTGGATATTGACGAAACGGTAGATGACTTAGTCAGAACCTTTCAGTTGAAGTCCGATAATATTTCAGGCTTCAAAACTAAACTGCCGGTAGGTTTTTACCTCAATGGTTCTTACAAAGTTACCGAATCGTTTTCTGCTGACGCAGTAGTCTATGCTGAATTATTTAACAAGCAACTCTATCCTTCTTTTGCACTAAATGGAAGAATTCGAGTCCTTAAGTTTTTCTACTTTGGCCTTAGTTATGGAATGCGCTACAACCAATGGAACAATCTTGGAATTAATACATTAATTCAATTAGGTCCTGTCCAATTGTTCGGAGCCACCAATAACATTCTTACCCTTTTCGATCCATTAGGAAATTCTTCAACAAATGGAAGGTTTGGAATGGCAGTAGCTTTTGGAAAAAAGAAAGTGGTTTATCCAGAATAAAAACCAGCTACTCACCGGTAGTTTTATGTAACACTGTCAATTGTCCTTTATAGGCTCTGGATAGATTCTCTTCGATAAAGGTGTCTTCGGTATTTCCTGCCGCAATCAATCTTTGATTCAATAAAATTACACAATCAAAATAATCCTTGACCGATGAAAGGTCATGGTGAACTACCAGTAAAGTTTTATTCTCACTAGCTAGTTTTTTTAATAGCCTAATTATTTTTTCTTCTGTGGTGATGTCTACTCCAACAAATGGCTCATCCAATAAAAAGATATCGGCTTCTTGGGCCAAGGCTCTTGCCAAAAAAGCACGCTGTTGTTGCCCTCCGGATAATTCTCCGATTTGTCGATCCGCTAAATGTTCTATTCCTAATTCGTTTAAGGAAGAATTTACGATTTCGTGATCTTTTTTATTCAATCGTGATAAAGGTTTCAAATGAGGATATCTTCCCATCTCCACAATGTCTCTTACTGTTGCCGGAAAATTCCAATCTACATCGTTCTTCTGAGGGACATAAGCAATACGTCTTTTTTGAACTTCAGGAGGGAAACCATGAAGCAGAATGGATCCAGAACTAGGTTCTATTAATCCGAGAATGGATTTAAACAAAGTTGATTTTCCGGCACCATTCGGACCTAGGACACCGTAAACTTTTCCAGAAACGATCTCGCAATAAATATTACTCAACACAATTTTCTTATCATAAGAAACGGAAAGCCCTTTAATAGAAATGGCCTCGTGCTCTGGTAAGTCGGGAGGAATTTCAGAAACAGCAGTTTTGCGCAAGCGAAGTAACATCATTAAAAATCCGCCTACGAAAAGCAAACTAATGATGCTGAATAGAATAGCTTTTTTAATAAAACTAATTTCAACTTCTTTGCTTTCATACCCTGTGGCAAGACCACTTAATGCTTTATAGATTTTATCTGTATTAGACTTCATCATGTTGTAATAGGAATTCCCATCACTATCCTCATCTCCAATAGAATCTGCATATAATTCTCCGCCTATTACAATGTTATTATCTGCCGCAACTTGTCGCAATAACTTTGGGTTAATAGTTGTCTCCACAAAAATTGCAGGAACTTTAGTTTCTTCTATAGTTCTATGCAACAAAGCAATGTCTGAAGTTTGAACTTCTGCATCTGTGGAGGTGCCCAACACAGATTTCAAGTCTAACCCATACGCTCTTCCATAATATTGAAAAGCATCATGCGATGTGATTAGTACTCTTTTTTGCTCAGGTATTTCCTCGATGCGCGCAAGTATATATTTATCTAATCCAATTAATTTTTCTCGATACGCTTCGTAATTTGTTTGAAAAAAATTGGCATTACGAGGGTCTAGTTTTTTTAATGCCGCATTAATATTTTTGATGTAGATCAATCCGTTTTTTACATCCATCCAAGCATGCGGATCAGTCGAATTTTTATAATCCAAACTCTCTATGGCTTGTATCCCTTTTGTAACTAAAACAACTTCTGCCTTAGTACCGGAAGTTGCAATTAGCTCAGATATCCATCCTTCGAATGTTAATCCATTTTTTAACACTAAATCAGCCTTGTTTATCTCGGAAGCATCGAAAGGGGTGGGTTCGTACAAGTGAGGATCTCCTCCAATTGGAACAATACAATCAACTTTCAACTTATCTCCAGCAATGACTTGAGCCATGTCAGAAATCATGGAGGCAGTGGCTAGCACTTTCAATTTTTCCTGTCCCCAACTAGTAAAGCATGATCCTAAAGAAAAGAGTAATAAAAGCACTATTCGCATGCCTCAAAGTTACGATTTTAAGAGAAAAGGTAAATTTGTAAATTAAAGTAAGATCTTAGATCATGGAGGCATCACAATTATTTGAACTGATCGCAAAAAGGCGATCTATTTTTCCTAGGCAATACAACGACAAAAAGATTCCCACTAATGTAATTATGGATGTAGTTGCTCAGGCTAATTGGGCTCCTACTCATAAGCTGACAGAACCGTGGAGATTTAAAATTCTGAGGGGAAAAGCGCTAGATCGCTTGGGAGATATTTCTGAACAACTATACCTCAAACACATACCTAAGGAAAAGCAATCAAAGGAAAAACAGGCCAAAAAAGCACTTACTCCAAGACAGTCTGCCTGCGTGTTGGCGATCTGTATGCAACGAGATCCCAAGGAGTCTTTACCGGAATGGGAGGAAATAGCAGCTGTTTCCTGTGCAGTTCAAAATATGTGGCTGGCATGCACCGCGCTGAATATTGGCGCCTATTGGTCCAGCCCAAAGACGATATCAGATCCAGAGTTTGAGACCTTTTTGGAGCTTAGTCAAGGGGAAAAGTGTATTGGACTCTTCTACATGGGCTATTATGATGAGGCCCCACAACAAGGAAAGAGAAGCCCAATAAGCGATAAAGTAACTTGGGTCAATGAATAATGGATGCATGAATTCGGAATGACTTAAACCTTTTTTGTAGAAAATCCGAATTTCCTTTAGCTTTGCGCCCGCATAAGAGCAATTTATATCGGCTCTTGAGTTATTTTTAAAATCAAATCAAAACGAAATCAAGGTATGAGTCAAACAATTATCTACGCAATTCCAGTATTTGGCATAGTGGCATTGCTTTATACATGGATCAAGTCAGGTTGGGTTTCAAAGCAAGATTCGGGAACTGAAAAGATGACTAAAATTGCTAAGCACATATCTGATGGTGCAATGTCTTTCTTGAAAGCAGAATATAAGGTACTTGCGGTATTCGTAGTTGCGGTAGCTATACTTCTGGGTATCACCGGTAATACTCCAGCTTCATCTCCATTAGTAGCATTCGCATTTGTACTTGGAGCTATCTGTTCTGCACTTGCAGGGTACATCGGTATGAAGGTCGCGACCAAAGCAAACGTTCGTACAACTGCGGCAGCTAGAACAAGTCTAGGAAAAGCACTGGAAGTTGCATTTGCAGGTGGTGCAGTTATGGGACTTGGAGTTGTAGGACTTGGGGTGCTTGGACTTGGATTACTATTTATCATTTTCCAAGGGCAGTTTGGAACTGGTGACCAAGAAGCGGTAACTAGAGTAATTACTGTTCTTACAGGATTCTCATTTGGAGCATCATCTATCGCACTATTCGCAAGAGTGGGTGGAGGTATTTATACTAAGGCTGCAGATGTTGGAGCCGATCTTGTTGGAAAGGTAGAGGCTGGTATCCCTGAGGATCATCCGTTGAACCCAGCAACTATTGCTGATAACGTTGGAGATAACGTTGGAGATGTAGCTGGTATGGGAGCCGATCTTTTCGAATCATATGTTGGGTCTATTATCGGTACAATGGTACTTGGAGCTGTTTACATTGGTACTGCTGATGGATTTGCTTTGACCAATGATTTTGGAGGAATGAATGCCGTTCTTCTTCCATTAGTACTAGCATGTGTGGGTATCGTTACCTCTATCATAGGTACGTTCTTCGTGAAAGTAAAAGAAGGTGGAGATCCGCACAAGGCGCTTAACATGGGAGAATTCGGATCAGCTTTCCTTATGCTTGTGGCAACCTACTTTATCACTCAATGGATGATCCCTAATGGATTCGCTGGATATACTGCAAATGGAGTATTCTTTGCAATTCTTTCTGGATTAGCTGCTGGACTTCTTATAGGTAAAATCACTGAATACTATACAGGAACAGGTGGTAAGCCAGTTTTATCAATCGTTAAACAATCATTAACTGGTGCAGCGACGAACATTATAGCAGGTTTAGGAGTAGGGATGATCTCTACTGCAGGACCAATCATTGTTTTAGCAGCAGCTATATTAGGTGCACACTATTTCGCAGGACTATACGGAATCGCTATTGCAGCAGTAGGTATGTTATCTAACACTGGTATCCAGTTAGCTGTAGATGCATACGGACCAATTGCAGATAATGCAGGTGGTATTGCTGAGATGGCAGAGTTGCCTAAAGAAGTAAGACAAAAGACGGATCAACTAGATGCAGTAGGTAACACTACAGCAGCAATTGGTAAAGGATTTGCAATCGGTTCTGCAGCATTGACTGCTCTAGCACTATTTGCAGCATTTATGGCTACTGCGGGAATCACATCTATTGATATCGCTCAGCCTAAAGTAATGGCGGGACTCCTCGTTGGTGGTATGCTTCCATTCTTATTCTCTGCACTTTCTATGAATGCTGTTGGAAAAGCAGCAATGGATATGATCAACGAAGTAAGACGTCAGTTCGCTGATATTCCTGAGTTGAAGGCGGCACTTGCAGTAATGAAGAAGTATGACGGCAAAGAGCAAAGTGAATGGTCTGCTGCAGATGTAGCAACTTTTGAAGCAGCTGACGGAAAAGCAGAATATAGTAAGTGTGTAGAAATCTCTACGACAGCCTCCATACGTGAAATGATTCTTCCAGGGTTAATCGCTGTTGTTACTCCAGTCCTTTTTGGATTCGGTGGTGGAGCTGAGATGCTTGGTGGGGTACTTGCAGGTGTTACTGTTTGTGGTGTTCTTATGGCAATCTTCCAGTCTAATGCAGGTGGTGCATGGGATAACGCTAAGAAGATGTTCGAAGAAGGTGTTGAGATCGATGGTGTAATGCACTATAAAGGATCTGAAGCGCACAAGGCAACAGTGGTTGGAGATACAGTAGGAGATCCATTTAAGGATACCTCTGGACCATCATTGAATATCTTGTTGA
>CALGJW010000089.1 GCA_937930025.1 uncultured Saprospiraceae bacterium
AAAATGCATTCTTAAGGATGTTGTTTTTCACCCAGTAACTGATGAAATTACCCACATGGATTTCATGGAAATGGTTGCGGGACATGCTTTAAAAGTTGAAGTCCCTATCAGATTTGAAGGAGTAGCCCCAGGTGTAAAAACAGGAGGAAAGCTTGTTCAGAAATTGAGAAAAGCAAAAATAAAAACAGTTCCTGAGAATTTAGTTGACGCATTACAAGTAGATATTTCTGAATTGGAACTAGGGTTTTCTGTCAGAGTATCTGATATTACTGCAGTAGATGGAGTTCAAATATTGAACGCTCCAGGAATTCCAATCGCGTCAGTAGAAATACCTAGAGCGCTTAAATCTACAGAGGAGGAAGGAGCTGAAGCAGCAGAGTTGGCTGAAGGAGCTGAGGCTACACCTGCAGAAGGCGATGCTGCTCCAGCGGCTGAAGCAGAAAAAAAGTAATTATCAACTTTTTTGCAAATGAATTGAAAAAGGTCTCGTAGCTTAGCTGCGAGACCTTTTTTATTATGGAAAACCTTACAGTAAGTCTGATTCAATCTTCTATTGTTTGGGAACAACCCGAACAAAACAGATTACGTTTTGATAACTTTCTCGAGCAAATTGAAAAGAATACAACTGATATTATTCTATTGCCAGAGACCTTTTCGACGGGTTTTACCAATTCGAGTAAGAAGCTGGCTGAAACAATGGATGGCCAAACTATTAAATGGATGCTACAGTGGGCCAAAAGGCTTGATGCAGTGGTTGCAGGTAGTTTGATAGTCAATGAGTCTAACAGAATATATAATCGTTTTGTATTTGCCTTTCCCAACGGAGCACTAGATTTTTATAATAAGCGCCATTTGTTTACGCTAGCAAAGGAACACCTCAATTTTTCTCCTGGTACAGAAAGAAAAATAATCGAGGTGAAGGGCTGGAAAATTTTTCCTCAGGTTTGTTATGATCTTAGATTTCCAGTTTGGTCAAGAAATAATATGGATTATGACCTTTTGATTTATGTAGCCAATTGGCCTTCTCCGAGAAAAGAGGCTTGGCGTTCTTTATTGTTGGCTAGAGCAATTGAAAATCAATGTTATGTAGCCGCGGTAAATAGAGTAGGGCAGGATGATAACCAACTCAAATACGATGGAAACTCTGTGTGTATAGATTATTCAGGCAAGCGATTGTTGGAATTGGAAGATCAGCATACTGTAGAAACCCTTGAGTTAGAATGGCAACCAATGCAGACATTTAGAGAGAAATTAGCATTTTTAAAGGATCAAGATTCATTTCAAATAGAAACTCATTTTCCCAAAGCACAACCTTCAAAGTAGCTTTATTGCCTTTTTTCGTATTTTCGCCAACTTAAATCGAACGAGGATGATTAATTTAATTCTATTTGGCCCTCCTGGATCAGGAAAAGGAACCCAGGCCAAAAAGTTAGTGGAGCAATATGAACTTTTGCATATTTCAACTGGAGATTTGTTTAGATATGAAATGGGTAATAATACCCCGCTTGGGCTGAAGGCTAAAGAATACATTTCAAAAGGAGAATTAGTGCCGGATGAAATAACGGTTGGGATGTTGGCGAATAAAGTCATAGCGAATCAAAATGTAAAAGGTTATATTTTTGATGGTTACCCAAGAAATATTTTTCAATCAGAGGAATTAGATAGGATACTAGCGGAAATGGGAATGGAAGTTACCGGTCTGGTAGCTTTGGCGGTTGAGGATGAGGAAATTGTTCAACGAATTTTGGGTAGAGGGAAAACTTCTGGCCGAACAGATGATAACGATGAATCTATAATTCGAAATCGAATCGAAGTATACAAGCAAGAAACACGTCCAGTATTTGACTATTATGCCAAATCAAACAAGTCTTTTGAAATTGGTGGATTAGGATCTATAGATGATGTTTTTGATCGTCTTTGCAAGCAAATTAATACTTTCTAAATAACTTTACCTTAGGCTGATTTTCAATTATTTTTCAACAATATGTCTGAAAAAAACTTTGTAGACTACGTTAAAATCTGCTGCCGATCAGGAGCGGGCGGAGCTGGCTCAGCTCACTTTTTTCGTGACAAAAGAACAGCTAAAGGAGGACCAGATGGTGGAGATGGCGGAAGAGGCGGACACATTATTATTGAAGGAGATAGAAATATGTGGACTTTACTTCCATTGAAATATCGAAAACATGTAATTGCCTCAATGGGCGGAAGTGGAAGTGGTAGTCATAGTTCTGGTGCGGATGGAGAGGACGTGGTTTTAAAGGTGCCTTTGGGTACCATAGCCAAAGATGCAGAATCGGGAGAAATTGAATTCGAAATTAGTGAACATGGACAACGAGAGATTATAACCCCTGGAGGTCGAGGTGGCCAGGGTAACGCACATTTTAAATCTTCCACCAATCAAACTCCAAGATTTGCTCAGCCAGGGGAAACTGGTAGGGAAGAATGGAAAATATTAGAGTTAAAAGTTTTAGCGGATGTTGGTTTGGTTGGATTTCCGAATGCCGGTAAATCAACCTTACTATCGGTACTAACTGCAGCAAAACCCAAAATCGGTGCTTACCCCTTTACAACTTTAGTTCCAAACCTTGGAATAGTAAGCTATCGTGGAGATCTTTCTTTTATTATGGCTGATATACCAGGGATAATTGAAAATGCCCACGAAGGAAAAGGACTAGGACATCGTTTCTTAAGACACATTGAAAGAAACTCGTTGTTACTTTTTATGATTCCCGCAGATTCAGAGGACGTTCAAAAAGAATACAATATTCTAAATCGCGAATTGGAAATGTTTAATGAAGAGTTGTTGGACAAACCTAGATTGCTTGCGATAACCAAATCTGATTTGCTAGACGAAGAATTAAAATCTTTGCTAGCCGAAGAACTTCCCAAAAATGTCGATTGTCTATTTATTTCATCTATTGCCCAACAAGGACTTGTAGAACTCAAAGATAAGATTTGGCAGATGCTTAATTAACCTAAGAGTTTCGCTCTTTCAACCTATCCAAAGTCTTTTCAGTATCCTGCCAAAATTCCAAAAACAACGGTTTTACCTTTTCTAGTAGGGATTGACTCGCTGAAGGTAATTGGACCAACGTAGGATAACTTACTGAGGCATTTTTAGTCGAATTTTCAATTAGTCCGCCTCGATCAAAAAACCAAACCAGAATTGAAAATAGGACTACCATTACCATTGAAAATAAGGCGCCTCCAGCAAATTTATTTATGAAGTTCAATTTTATAGAGGTCATTAGTTTTTCTAAACCTTTAGCAAGTACCCGGACAAGGAGCATTATGGCTACAAAGGTTAATACAAAGCCCATTAAGAATATTAATACACTCTCTCCCCCAAATAGTCTTTCGAGTAGATTGGTGGTAACAGGAGCAAATTTTAAGGCAACTAATAGCCCAAAAAACAGAGAAAGTAGGCCGAAAACTGTTTTAATAATGCCTCTTGCATATCCCATCCAAAACCCAAGAGCCATGGCTCCAATGCATAAAATGTCTATTATCATATTTCAAATATGACTAATACTTTTTATTTCTGAATAAAATTTCGACGGAATAGTGATTTTTTCCCGATCTAGAGAGTAATTTAGAAAGAGGTGCAGTACTTTTGTACTCGATTAAAATCAATATAATGGGAAGAGCATTTGAATATCGTAAAGCTGCAAAAATGAAAAGGTGGGGACATATGTCTCGAATCTTTCCAAAATTGGCCAGGGCAATTACTATGGCTGCAAAAGATGGGGGAGGGGATCCTGAAATGAACTCCAAGCTCAGATTGGCAATTCAAAATGCCAAAGCGCAGAATATGCCTAAGGATAATATCACAAAGGCTATTAAGCGAGCGGAAGCAAAAGATTCTGAAAGTTTCGCTGAAGTAAATTATGAAGGAAAAGGGCCTCATGGAATTTTATGCTTCGTAGAATGTGCAACAGACAACTCTACAAGAACAGTGGCCAATGTAAAATCATATTTCAATAAAGCTGGGGGAGGCGTAGTTCCCAATGGTTCATTAGAGTATATGTTCAAACGAAAAGCAGTTATAGAATTTGAGCGCAAAGATGATATAGACTTGGAAGAACTTGAATTTGAATTGATCGATGCTGGATTGGAGCAATTTGAGCAAGATGAAGATGTGATTTACGCTTATGGCAGCTATAAGGATTTTGGAACTTTGAATGCTGCAATTGAAGCCAAAGAATTTAAAATACTAAAAGCAGACCTTCAACGTATACCTACTTCACCGGTAGAATTCAGCGATGAACAAATGGTAGACATCGAAAAATTTCTCGATAAAATTGATGAGGACGACGACGTTCAAGCAGTCTACACAAACATGGCCTAATTAAATTATCCGAAGGAAATCAACCAAGGTGTTTTTTCAAAAAGCCAATGGCGGCTTCATACATTTCAAATACATTTTCTTCATTGCCAAAGCCATGACCTTCGTCGTATTTAACCATATACGGAACATCGATTCCTCGCGCCCTTAAGTTTCGAACAACTTGATCTGATTCGTCTATATTCACCCTAGGATCATTGGCACCTTGGATCACAAAAAGCGGTGCTGAAATTTTTTCATGTTGTAGGGCCGGTGAGGTAGCTGTCATTTCTTCAATATTTTTTTCAGGATGACCAACCATGGTGTACATCACTTCTAAATAGGGTTTCCAATAAGGGGGAATAGTTTTGAAAAATGTGAAAAGATTGGAAACGCCAACGTAATCAATTCCGCAGGCATACAGTTTAGGAGTAAAAGCTAACCCTGCAAGTGTAGCGTAGCCGCCATAGGAACCACCATAAATGGCTATTCGCTTTGGATCAGCAATTCCTTGGTCAATTAGCCATTGAACACCATCGCTGATATCATTTTGCATATTTAGTCCCCATTGCTTAAAACTTTTTTCCCAAAAAGATCGACCATAGCCCGTACTGCCTCTAAAATTCATTTGAAAAACTGCATAACCTTGGCTAGCAAAAAGTTGTACTTCTGGGTTGAATCCCCAGCTATCTCGATGCCAAGGACCTCCATGTGGATTTATGATTATTGGAAGATTTTTATTCGAATGTTTCGGGAGACTTAAATAACCATGAATGGTTAATCCATCTCGTGATTGATATTGAACCGGTTGCATTGGAACCATATCTGAAGGATCTATCCAAGGGCTTATTTCCGCAATTTTTTCCAACGACTTTTCTACAACATCATAAAAGTAATATGCACCGCGGGTCAAATCACTAAAAGTTCGAACTATAAATTTGTTTTCTGCTTTGTTTGAACTGGCAATATTAATTTCTATATCGCCCAATTTTTCATGAAGTAATCGATGAATTTCGGCTCTTTCCTCATCTATGAAATGAAAGTTATCTTTTTGAAAATTATAACGGACATAAACCAATTTTCTTTTCTTTCGAGAATATCCCAGGTCACTAACATCCACCTGTTCATGACCGAAAAGTGGTGTCCCAATTTCTTGGCCTGTAAGCATATCAAATTTAATAATAACTGATTTATCCCGCTCTAAATTTGAGCTAACCCAAATTTGGGAAGGATTTTCAAAATCAAAAATTAGTGGTTGAACCGAAGTTCTAAAATCTGTTTTCAAAACTTCTTTGAAATCGGCCTCCTCGTTATCTCGATAAAGCAGCACATTGGTTGTACCATCAACTAGCTTATTTGCAATTCTAAGTTTACCTTCATGATCAGTAATCCATTGGTCAATTGGTTCCAAAGGATTTTCATTTTTTGCCAGTTGAATAAAACTTCCATCCACAATATTTATTCGATAAGGTTCGAATAAGGATGGATTGTTTTTATTCATGCCAATGATGAGCTCATCTTCTTGATCAGGAAGATCGTCAATGATTTGAATTCGTACCTTATCAAATGGGGTTAGGTCACGAGCATTTGTACCATTTCTGTCTACGGCATATAATTGAAAATTTTCATCTCCGCCAGAATCCTTGATGTAAATTAGCCTATTGTTATTCGCCCAAAGAAAGCCGGCAATATTTCTTTGGGTTTCTTCCGAAATTCTTACAACATCATCTGCACCTATTTTTTGAACAAAAATGTTCTGACGACGTTCAAAAGGTGCTAGGAACGCAACATAGTTTCCATCCGGGGATAGACGGAACATGGTTTTCTCAGGCAAGCGAAAAAAGTCCTTTACCGTATACTTAGCACTATTTTTGAACCCAATAGCTAACTGGTTAAGCTGAGTTGTTGAACTTGGAAGACTAGTATCACCCGGTAAAGTGACAGATGGAGTTGAAGGTGATGACATAGATTTAGCTTGTTTTGGTTGACAAAAGTACTAGAATATTGATTTTTCCCTATTTAATAAGCATTTGAATAATTAATCGTAGTTTTAATTATTAGTTAAATGGCTTCTTTAGGGAAATATTTTGGCTTAAATAGATATTTATTAATGATATTAATTATACTTGCCATTTATAGTTGAATTAGATGAAAAATTAGCTCATCTTTAAGTGAATTCTTAGCTTTTATGCTCATGAAGTACCAAATGACAATCGTTTTCTTTGCTTCTCTTCTTTTAGGGAACACTCTTTTTGGGCAATTATCTGTAGATCAAAGCCCAATAAAGGACCTTCCTCAAGTTTTTCAAATTGGAGAACATGAGCAGAAATTCGAGGATTTAAGTTTTGTTTATAATACTTCTCTTCTTGCGGCATGCGAGGATAACATGGACTTGGCATATGCCAAATGGCTGGATATGCTTCAAAATCTCGAAAACTTCGCACATTCTAATGGCGTTGACTTAAACGGGGTTAAAATGTGGCTTAATGTCTTTTGGGATGAAAATGGAGGGATTGATCATATGGCTTATTATTTAAAGCCGCAGTCAAAAAATGTGGATCAACGATATATCACCGCGCTTTTCAAAGAATTTTCGCTGACTTATCAATTTCCACTTACTTACCCAGGGAAATTCTCTAATTATGGCTTAGCACGTTTTCCCGTATTTGCAAAGCCTAAACCAATGCCTGTAACTGTTCAAGGCGAAATTGGCGGACAGAAATAATTCTCTTCTTTATTTTTCAATTCATTTATTATCAGTTCATTTGTAAAATGAAACTGCCTAAAATTTATTGGGTACTACTTATCACTTTTTTTTCCTGTGATCAGGCAAGAGATGTCTCTATCGAATGGGAATATTTATCAATTGCCACGCAGGTCAATTTGGATCAAATTGGATTTGACGTTGATGGGATAGGACATATCGTTGGAGGAGACACATGGACTTTGGGGATTTATGGACAGTCGGATGACCTGGGGATAACTTGGCAGTTTGATTCCCTTTTGAATAAACGAATATTAGATATTTCTTTTGATCCTACTGGAAAAGCTTATGCCGTCGGAATTGATGGTCACCTATTTGATAAGCCAAAAAACAAACCCTGGAATTTTCATCGTTTTGGTACTTGGGATCCAGCAAGAGGCATAGCCGTAAATGAAGACGGGATGGGTGTATTGGTTTCTGGATCAGCTTTTGGCAATGGTATTATTGAACGGTTCGATTC
The DNA here is from genome assembly GCA_937930025.1 of uncultured Saprospiraceae bacterium. Taxonomy (GTDB): domain Bacteria; phylum Bacteroidota; class Bacteroidia; order Chitinophagales; family Saprospiraceae; genus JABDJM01. Next base: position 7,549 of record CALGJW010000089.1, read on the forward strand.
AAATTTTGTGCAGTTGCAGGTGGATAGGTTTGAATTTCAATTACAAGATGTAGTTTTCTCAAATGAAATGACTATTCACGTGGCTGGCTATGGGATAATGATGCGTTCCATTGATGGTGGTGCAAATTGGATAAGAGCAGAAAACATCGTCGGAGACTTTTTTCAAGAGATTCAATTTATAGATGAAAACATAGGTTACGCAGTTGGCGCAGGAGGGTCAATAATTAAAACCGAAGATGCTGGAGGACATTGGGAGTTTATCCGAACAGGGAAAAATTGGACAGTAAGTGACGAGCCTTTCAGAGCTTTATTTTTCATTGATGAACTCGAAGGATATATCGCGGGAAATAACGGAAGTCTTTTTTATACCGAAAATGGGGGTGTTAGTTGGAAAAAAATTGAAAACCTTCCTGAAGAGAATTTTGAGGACGTAGTAATTTTGAACGATACGGGATTTCTGGTCGGAGAAGAAGGCGTACTAGTTAGGTTTACTCCCCTTTAGTTTCATTGGTACAATCCAATCATTTGATTTGAAAAGATTCCATTCGATAGCGGCAAGGTCGATGGATTGGTCAATGTACTTTTGATAACCATGTTGGTTGAGGTTGGCGCGAATGGAAGCATAGACTTGTGGCTTATTCCATCCTTTGGCTTCATATTCCTGAGCTAGATGTTGCGCAAACTGCCAGATCATATCTGGGTGTGAATACAGCTTTTGTGATAATTTATCTAGCATCCAATCTTTAGGCTTCTCTTTGGCATTTCTATCAGTTCCGGTCTCCCTGACGATAAAATGTCCATAACCAGCTTTTGACCGCAACATCATTCGCCAAGAATAACGATGCCCCTCTTCCGTCCATGACACGGGTCCTGGAAATAAATGATGCCTCAGTGGAACTGTGATGTGAAAAAGAATAATAACACTTAGCAAGAGTAATCCACTTTTATTTATAGCTAAGCTCGGGTCTTGGTTAGCAGCTTTTGGAAGTTTGGAAGCAAACCAATTATTCAATTGAGCTGCCTTTTGATAGTTGTTTTTCAAATAATTCCACCATTTCCTAGGCCAAGAAGGGTCAAAGAATAATGCAGTTAAACTCAAACTCAGCCAAGGGAAAATCCCAATTTTAAAAAGAAGGGAATTAATCAAATGGAACATTAGCAGGGCGATAAAAATGAATGGTCTTGTTTTTTTCCAACTCAATAAAAAGGGACTGCAAAAGTCCAAAAACAATCCAGACCAACTCATAAAAAGTCCAGTGGCGGGCAATGCCCAAAGCCAACCCAAAATGGGCATACTGGATTTGTTACCTACCCAAGTAGTTAATGGAATGCCGTTTATCCAATCTGTATTCATTTTGGCTATACCACCAAAAAAGTATACCACTCCCATCAAAAAACATAAAGTAAATATTGGCCAGTAAGGAATTTGCTTTATTGCTAAGCTGGGCTCCCTTCGAACATCAAAAGAAAATGATCTATGAGCCGGAAGAAAAATCATTACAAAGGCTAACCAGCAATAAAGATATCCATGGTTTAGGTACAAGCCCTTTTCAAGTAAATAAGTGTAGGTATAACCAAACGCAAAAACGATTGTAGCGATTCGATAGCGGTATCCAAAAAGAATACAAAAACCTGTCAACCAAAGAACAATCAAAAAGAGGGACATAAATGGCTCTGGGAAGGGTTGTATGAATTCGAAGCCAATATAATTGAAGTGGAATTCATCGGGGCTGTAATACCCCATATACCACCTTTTGTAGGTGATTTGAGCTGTCATCTCTGCTACCGCCAGTATCCCAAAGGCAATTCTAAAAAATACCAGGGAGGAAATATCTATTTGCCTATTCAACCACTTCATACCCCAAATTTATGGAAATGTCCTTTGTAATCAGCTTTTAATAACAATGCGCAAATTAATGACAAAATTAATAAATGTTCTCAAATATTTGACATTACAAAACAATTGTCATTTATTTGTGTATCAATTGAAACCAAATTGATGTCAATAAAATAATATGGAGATTCAAGTTTTTCAATCAAAGAAAGGAACAAGGGTGGTTACCACGAGTAATTTATACGAAGCGCTACAACTTCCTGCTCACAAGTACAACAGTACGGTAAAGTATTGGATGAGTGATATTTATAATTTTGAGGATGACATTAGAAAGCCTCAATTGTTAAAGGATTATTCTGAGAAAAAAAATGAGCATTCAAAACGCCAAAACTTCTACATTTCTCTCGAATTGGCTAGGTTGATTACCCTTAATAGTCCCAGTTCCTTAAAGCTAATTTTTGCTAAAAAGCTTTCCGAATTGGTCAAACCGGCATTAACGGCCTCTACCTTTAGTAAAGATCAAATCATTGCAGTTTTAGAATTAACGAAGGTAATGGGCTTGGTTTCTTGTCAAAAATCAGCGGAGGCCGGTCATTTGAGTGCAAAAGGAGTGAATTTAGATAAGCCAGCTAGTTGGTGGAACTACAGAGCACGATTGCTAGGGTATAATGCTAAAACCCTACAATCTAAAATGGCAGAAATTGGAGCCTCGTATAAAGGAAAGAATCTCATCCAAATGCTTATAAAAACTGATAGATACGAAATAATCAGAATGGCAGTCATAGACTTATTCCTCGCACTAGGTAATTCTGAAAGTTATGCCAAGGACATGGGTGATTTAGCAAAGATATTTGCAAGCGAACTAAAAGTAGAGATCAGAGATGATCGCAAAGATAGCATCGCTCTTCTCCCTAGAAACGCTAATCGAAAGTTGATTGAACAGGTAAGACAGCTAAGAAATCAACAAAATCTAGCATTGTGGTAGGTAAAAATACTTTAGCTCATCAGCTTTTTGTAATTTTACTATGCATTAACTAATGAATTTTGAAACACTAGAATCCCTACTTTAATGGCAGAAGTTACTTATACGGAGGATAATATACGTTCTCTGGATTGGCGCGAACATATCAGAATGCGTCCCGGAATGTACATCGGAAAATTAGGCGATGGTTCTTCGCCTGATGATGGTATCTATATTTTAATCAAAGAAGTTATTGATAATTCGATTGATGAATATGTCATGGGTTATGGACGTGAGATTCATATCACAGTTGAGAATGACTCTCTTTCCATCAGAGATTATGGCCGTGGAATTCCTTTAGGAAAAGTGGTCGACGTAGTTTCAAAAATAAACACCGGTGGAAAGTATGATTCCAAAGCATTTAAAAAGTCTGTTGGACTGAATGGAGTGGGACTTAAAGCTGCTAATGCACTTTCCGACAATTTCTTAGTACAAGCTTACAGAGATGGAAAGACAAAGAAGGCTGAATTCGAAAGAGGAATTCTTGTCAACAATCCGAAAATGTCTAAGTCAAAAGAAGACAACGGAACCCTAGTTGTTTTTTATCCCGATGAATCTATATTTAAAAAATATAAATTCCGAATGGAATTTATAGAACAACAACTTTGGAATTATGTCTACTTAAACGCAGGGCTTAAAATTCGAGTAAATGGAAAACTAATTTACTCGAAAAATGGGCTTTTAGATCTTTTAACTAAAAAGACCGCCAATGATGTGATTCGATATCCTATTATTCATTTGAAAGGGGAGGATATTGAAGTGGCGATTACTCATGGACAACAATACGGGGAACAGTATCATTCATTTGTTAATGGTCAAAATACGACACAAGGTGGAACCCATCTAAATGCATTTCGAGAATCAATCGTTAGCACTATTCGTGGTTTTTACAACAAACAATACGACGCCAAGGATATTAGAGCTTCGGTAATCGCTGCGATAAGTGTCCGAGTGGAAGAACCAGTTTTCGAATCTCAAACTAAAACCAAATTAGGGTCGCAAACTATTGGACCAGACCAACCAACACTAAGAACTTTTGTAAACGATTTTCTTTCCAAGGAACTAGATAATTTCTTGCATCAAAACCAAGAAGTGGCAAAGGCATTGCAAGCCAGAATTGTGCAATCTGAAAGAGAAAGAAAAGATATCGCAGGGATTAAAAAGTTGGCCAATCAGCGCGCGAAAAAAGCAAACCTGCACAATAAAAAATTGAGAGATTGTCGCTTACATTTTAATGATACTTCCAAAAAAATAGACGAAGATCAAAGATTGGCGACTACTGTTTTTATTACAGAGGGAGATTCCGCTTCTGGTTCAATAACCAAAGCACGCGATGTTCAAACTCAGGCTGTTTTTAGTTTAAGGGGAAAGCCTTTAAACTGTTTTGGACTTACAAAAAAAGTTGTTTACCAAAACGAGGAATTTAATTTATTACAACACGCATTAAATATTGAAGATTCAATCGACGATCTTCGATACAATAGGGTAGTTATCGCAACTGATGCCGATGTAGATGGTATGCATATTCGACTATTGCTGCTGACTTTTTTCCTTCAGTTTTTTCCCGACCTGGTCAGAAATAGAAATCTCTATATATTGGATACACCATTGTTTAGAGTTCGA
>CALGJW010000090.1 GCA_937930025.1 uncultured Saprospiraceae bacterium
CCTTGCATACTTTCAAAGATCATCTAATTTTTGAAAAAGAGGAGGTCTTGAAGGGAGATGGGACGCCTTATACCGTTTTCACCCCTTACAGTAAAATATGGAGAGCGAAGATCGATTCTAGAGGAATCGGTAAAAAGTCTTACTACTTGAAAGCATATCCAACTAAAAAATACTTTGATGCTTTTGCGCAATTTAAAACCAAGGCTATTCCCTCTTTGAAGAGTATGGGTTTTGAAAAAACAAGGTGGCCCTTCCCGGGCGACTCCGTGAGCCAAGGGTTGATTCGCAATTATGAATCTCAACGGAATTATCCAGCAATCAACGGAACCTCTCGCCTGGGAATTCACTTTAGATTCGGAACCATTAGTATTAGAGAAAAGGCGCGTAAGGCTTATTCCCTTTCTACAACATTTGTTAATGAATTAATCTGGAGAGATTTTTACGCTCAAATCATGGCAAACTTTCCGCATGTAGTTGAAAATGCTTTTAGAGCAAAATACGAGTATATTGAATGGCGGAATGATGAGCAAGATTTTGAAGCTTGGTGTTCCGGTAAAACAGGTTACCCGATTGTAGATGCTGGGATGCGAGAATTAAATGAGACTGGATTTATGCATAATCGGGTGCGCATGATCACAGCAAGTTTTTTAACCAAGCATTTGTTAATTGATTGGCGTTGGGGCGAAGCCTATTTTGCGGAAAAATTATTGGACTTTGATTTAGCATCCAACAATGGTGGATGGCAATGGGCCGCTGGTTGTGGAACAGATGCAGCTCCTTACTTCAGAATTTTTAATCCATATACTCAAGCTACAAAGTTCGATAAAGAAAATAAATACATTAAAAAATGGGTTCCGGAATTCGAAACGGAGGACTATGTTGAGGCTATCGTTGAGCACAAGTTTGCGAGAGAAAGATGCTTGTCGGCTTATAAAAAAGGATTGGAAGAAGCGGCAAGAACATAGTCTAGGAATTACGACCAAAGATCATCCAATCGATTCTTATCAATCGCTTGATTCGCCATGGTTGCTAAAGCATTGGCCAATTTCCCAAAATATTGCAACCTAGGATCTGAACTTTTGCCCGCCTTATGCCTAGCGTAAAGCTGTTGACAAATCACTCCCATCTTAAATAATCCGTTAGCCATATAGAAGACAGGATTGTCGATAACTAAGCCACTTTTTTCCATATACTTTTCTAGAAAAGCGGTGCGAGAAAGTTGACCAGAAAGCTCGAGTGGGATAAAGGAGGACTTAACCAATTCCAGCGGATCTTCAGGAGTAACCCACATGGCTAAGGAAGTACCCAAGTCCATTCTTGGATCGCCAATGGTACACATTTCCCAATCTAACACTGCTTTGATTTTGTTCCAGTCATTGGCATCAAAAAGAATGTTGTCAAACTTATAATCATTGTGAATGATGGCTGATGATTGAGTTTTTACCTGTTGATTATTTAGCCATTTGATCAGTTGTTCAAATGCAGGAACTTCATCTGTCTTCGCATTAAAATATCGTTTGGTCCATCCTTCTACTTGTCTGGTGATGTAGCCATCGGGTTTTCCAAGTTCAGTTAATCCTACAGCCTCAAAATTAACCTGGTGTAATTCTACAAAGCAATTTAAATAGGCTTCCAGAATATTTTCTATGTCTGTTGCGTTAGGAACTATCTCTTTGGGAAATTTTTTCCTTAAAATGATTCCTTCTACCCGTTCCATTAAATAAAAAGGAACGCCAATGATAGATTCTTCTTCGCAAAAATGAATGGTCTTTGGAATTTTTTGAAAAGCATCTCCTAGTTTCGAAAGCACCTTGAACTCTCTTCCCATGTCATGACCAGACTTGATTTTTATTCCTTTGGGTGGATGACGAAGCACGAAAGAATCTGCGCCAACTTTTAAGAAAAAAGTGAGATTAGAATGTCCTCCGGGAAATTGCAGAACGGAAAGTTCGCCTTGAAGTCCATCAATGTTTTTAAATAAATATTCCTCTAATTTTTCAATTGGTAATTCATCTCCTTCGCGACTATCAGTAGGTTGGTCTATCATATTTTTTTGAAACTAGAACAAAGAAGCATTTAGGAGACCACCATCATTGGCAAAGACTGCGCCGGTGCAATAGGAACCTGCGTCAGAGGCTAGCATTAAGGCTAAACCAGCCATTTCATCAGGCTCCGCCATTCGTTGCAATGGAATTTTCTTTTCCATCTTTTCCATCAATCCTTCATTCTGCCAAAGGGCTTGACTCAATTTAGTTTTTACTAATCCTGGACAGATCACATTCACCCGAATATTGTCCTTTCCCCATTCCGTGGCTTGAGACTTTCCTAGCATTAATATGCCAGCCTTAGATAGATTGTAAGCGATGAAACCGGGCGAAGCGTGGATGCCTTCTACAGAAGAAATGTGGATGATGGAAGCTTTGCCACTTTTTTTTAATTCTTCATAACAGAGATTACTCAGATGCATGGCGGCATTGAGATTGACCTCCATTGTTTTTTGGTAAGCTGCCTCGGGTAAATTTTGGATAGGCCCGAAATACGGATTAGTGCCAGCGTTATTAACAAGAATGTCGATGCGACCATATTTTTCGATACAAGTATCCACTAAATTTTTTCGATCAGCCTCGTTTCCCACGTTACATTGTACGCCGATGGCTTCATAACCTTTGGCAGTAAATTGCGTGGCCAATTCATCAACCGCGGCTTGTTTTCTGGAGCAGATCACCACCTTGGCGCCGTGTTCTGCGAAGCCATGAGCTATGCTGGCGCCTATACCTTTAGATGCTCCGGTTACTATGGCTACTTTTCCATCTATTCTAAATCTTGCCGCAATGCTATTCATTGAATTTAATTTTTAAAGATTGGTTTTCTTTTTTCCATGGTCGCGCTAAAAGCTTCCAATAAATCATCTGAAAACAATTTTCCACCGTTCCATTCTGCCATAGCGTTTAAGGAATCACCAACTGTATGGTCGCGGGTATAAAGTAACATTTGTTTGATTCCTCGAATTGAAACAGGAGATTTTTCAGCAATCATTGTTGCAATGGACTTTACCGAGGCTTTCAATTCATCGGCGGAATAACTGCTAGCGACTAGGCCATATTTCTCTGCTTCAACTCCAGTGAAATTTCTACCAGTATACGCTAGTTCGGCGACAATTCCTGCATTCATGAATTTTGGCAGGCGCTGAAGCGTTCCTAAATCGGCGACCATTCCTAAGTCAATTTCCTTGATAGAAAATTTTGCAGACTGACTAGCATAACGCATATCGCATGCTGCAACAATGTCCACTGCTCCTCCTATGCAAGCTCCATGAATCATAGCAATGACTGGCTTACTACATTTTTCAATCGCCGTGATGCAGTCCTGTAAGTATCTAATATGCGCGGCTAATTTTTCTCGTTTTCTAGCTTCTCCATCTATTTGTTGAAAAGATTGAAGATTCATTAATACTTCGAGATCCATTCCACCAGAGAAGTTTTTTCCATTTCCACCGAGAATAACGACTCGAACATCGTCTTCTTGATCAAAAAACTCCATTGCTTTTTGAAGTTCCGCCCAGGATTCCATGTTAAGGGAATTTGCCTTTTGCGGTCTATTGAAATTTAAATGAGCAATATGATTTTCAATAGTTAATTCGTATTGGTTTAGTTCGATCATTTTTTTGATTTAAGGGATTCTACAAACCCAGCTATTTTTTGCAAATATTCCATATCGGTAAAATCCTCGATCATTTCTTTTTCTAGAATTGCCATATCGATATTCATCTTTGCACGCAGGTCATCAATCAAATAGGCTTTATTCTTAGCATAGATTGGGCCGTGTATAAAAATCATTTTTTCCATCAGGGTTTTTGCAAGAGGCATTACCTCGTCGACTCCTAAAGCTTCATTGATCAAGCCAAGTTCTTTTGCTTGATCGGCATTCATTAATTTTCCACGCAGAATATATTCCACGCCTTTTGATTCGCCCATCCAATGTTTGAAAAGGATAACCATCAGTCTAGGAACTAAAATACTATTGGGTAATTCATGTAATCCAATTTTATGTTTTTCCCCATGGGCCATGATTCTAAAATCTCCGCAAGCTACGAGTGCAGTAGCTGCTGCGTAAGCAAAACCTGTGGCAGCAGTAATCAAAGGTTTAGAAAAGTTGATCATAGCTTGAAGTGCACCAAAAAAGCTTGTGAAGAATTCTCCTGCGTGTCCTAGTCCATGCTGCATGAGGTCGATTAAATCGAATCCAGCTGAAAAGCAGTTCGGCCGCCCAGTTAAAATTACTCCTTTAATTGTTTTGTCCGTTTCGGCCGCCAAGAAATAATCTCTCAACTCGGCAGATATTTTGGCATTAATGGCATTTACCTTTCCTCGGTTCAGTTCTACTATTTGATATCCATTTTCTTGATGGATGATTAGATGTTCGTACTTGTTTTCCATAGCTGCAAATTAATGAAAAAAGAAGGAATGGATGTGATTCGAATTAGAACCAAAGTCAAAATCTACCCATGTATTTTGTAATTTACCATTGATTCAAAAAAAATGAGCATTGATACCAAAATCAATAACCCTTATTATTCTTTTGTTCCTCTTGCTAATTGCAACTTGGTGGATGTTTTTCAGATCTAGAAAATTGAAGCGTAGAGAGATTCGAAAAGACCAAAAAGCTATTCTTAGAGAAAAAGTACGCTACTATGATAATCTTAGCGAAGCTGAAAAAGATCGATTTGAACAAGAGATTTTGCAGTTTCTAGAAGAGGTAGAAATTGTGGGAGCAGACACAGAAGTGGAGGAAATCGATAAAATATTAGTCGCCTCCTCAGCTATCATTCCGATCTTCGGATTTCCGAATTGGAGCTATAGAAATTTGGGAGAGGTATTTCTGTATGCCAATAGTTTTAACAAAGATTATGAAACAAAAGGAAAGAATAGAAATATTTTAGGGATGGTTGGTTCTGGTGCGATGAACAGAGTAATGATTCTTTCGAAGCCTGCATTGAGGAAAGGCTTTGAAAATGAATGGTCCAAATCAAATGTTGGTATT
>CALGJW010000091.1 GCA_937930025.1 uncultured Saprospiraceae bacterium
GGTCAATACATTAAAAGATTATAAGCGGATTAATGACAAGATTGCCGATATGGTAGAAAAGGGTCTATTGCTTAATATCCAGAAAGGAAAATATGTAGTCGTGCCCCAAGGAAAGGCCTCCGCGTTGGATACTTTTGCAATAGCGAATGCCTTATACGGACCTTCTTACATCACGGCATACACGGCCCTTTCTTTCCATGGAATGATTCCTGAGCGTGTGAATACGATAGAGAGTGCAACAACTTTAAGATCTAAAGTATACAATACTCCTTTAGGGCAGTATGCATTTGAAAAAATGCCGGTTGATACATTTCATCTTGGAATTAATTATGTTTCGAATCATTTCGACTCCTTTATGATAGCCAACCCAACTAAAGCATTGGTTGATGCCTTATGGTGGGATAAGCGTCCGGAAATTCATGGAATAAAATCAATGAGGGAATTTTTATTGGAGAATATGCGTATAGAAGAAGAGACCTTGTATAGTTTAGATCCAACTCTAATCTTCGATTGTATGGAGTTGGGAAAAAGAAAAAGAATGCTGAAGTATTTATATCAACTTTTAATACGAGATTATTATGGACATGCTTAAAAGTTGGATAGAAAAGTATAAACCTACAAATCAGCAAGAATTGTTCAATGCTAAAAGGGAAATTGTACAAGAAATAATTCTAGCCGGTCTTTGGAGAGGTTCTTTTTTTAAGCGTGCTGCGTTTTATGGTGGTACTGCACTTCGAGTTTTATATGGATTGGATCGATACTCAGAGGATTTAGATTTTTCTCTATTAAAGAAAAATTCGGATTTTGATTTATTACTTTACAAGAAATATATAATTGAAGAATTTAAACTTCTAAACTTAGAAGTAATTATTTCTAGTAAGGAGAAAAAAAAATATTCTGCAATAGATTCTGCCTTTCTTAAAGATAATAGTGATTGGACTTTTTTAAACATTAGAGATTTAAAAAAGGATCGAATCTTTCCAGATATTAAAATTAAAATCGAAGTCGATCGAAATCCTCCTTTGGGATTCGAATGTGAATCAAAAGCACTCAGACGGCCATACGTTTTTTATATTAATTCTATGACTAAAGAGAATCTTTTTGCTGGAAAAATGCATGCATTACTTTTTAGGAAATGGGGAAAAAATGTAAAAGGAAGAGATTGGTACGATTTGCTTTGGTATATTTCTAGAGACATTCCTGTAAATTTATCTCATTTTCGACAAAGGGCAATAGAAAGTGGAGAATGGGATAAGGACAAAGAAATGAATAAAACGGATCTATTAACCCTTTACCATGAGCGTGTGGATCAACTTGATGTAGGTATGGCCAAATCGGATATAGCCAGATTTATAACTGATCATAAAAGAATTGAAGTTTGGTCTTGTGATCTTTTTCATGCTACAGCCGATCATATAAGAGTTGTATGATAGCATCAATTTGATTGCTTTTTTTCACGAAATCGCAGAAAAAATAAAATTCTCCTAACTCTTATTATGTAATATTATTTCCATTTTTTGCACCTTTATATGTTCCTTCAAATAGAGTATATATCTTCATACAGCAATAATAAATAGCCCCAATTTTTTCAACCCATGAAAGTCCTAGATTCCCTTCCCAAAGTACTTCCCAAGCATATTCGTGCGGTGATAAAACATACCTTCAGTAAAAGACAGGTCAAAGAAGGAATGAAATTATACAGGGATGATTTAGTCTTGGAGACTAAAGTCATTCATGGAGTCATCAAAGGAGAAGTTTGTTCAGAATGGTTTGATGATGATTATGACTACGATATTTTTGAAGATGGGGAGGTAGATTTGACTGAAATAATATTTTACCAGGAAGCAGGTGAGGTACTAATTGATCATTCCTGCACTTGTAGCAACCAACATATGTGTCCGCATGTGGTGGCGACCTTGTATGAAGTACTGGATGATGATATAAGTAAACTTACATCCCCTTTCGATCAGTTAGCAATTTTTTCAAAAGATCAATTGCCGCTAGCAAAATTTTTAATAGGAGATGAATCCGATGGTATTGCTCAACCTTTTGATAAGGATACGCTAAAAAATGTAAAACAATGGGACGCTGGGAAGTATCGCGAATTGGATCTAATCAATGGCAATCTATTAGAAACGCTTAAGCGTAATAAAAACCGCAATTCAAGGGAAATTCCTTATTGGTATCGTATTGAGAATACTTTATTACCTTCAAGTGAATTAGTAATTGAAGCTACTAATGCCAATAACTATAATCAGCAAAATAGAGTAGCTGTAAAAATAAAATATGAAAAGAGTGCAGTATTTATTAAATGTGAGTCCTGTAAAATAACAAGTGAATACCTTTGTGAACATCAGTATCAATTATTATTGGCCAGTCTTACAACGATTGAATTAAGTGGTTTGCTTGAAGGTAAATTAACGTACAAGCGTATTGCTAAATTATGTGTGCCTCGTTGTGCCTCAAGTGTTACGCTATTTGAGAAGTATTTTGATCTTTATTTACTAGAAGATAAATTGTATACGAAGCCAAAACAGGATAATATCATGGAAGCGAAATGGTTGTCCGAGAGTCTTTCAAAAATTGAAAACAAGCGAGATAAATCTAAAAAAGGAAATGATATTGAGAAAAACCTAAAGGTCGGAAGGACGATGAAAAAAGCCTACCTCTGGACAACGACTGGATACGCTGAAACAAATGCCTTCCTTAAATTCATGAGTGGCCCTAGTTTGAAAACCAAAGAAGGGATTCAGCGGAATGAGCGCAAAGTAAGCTTTTCTCCGAATAATATGCCAGCTAGTCAATTGAAGATCGCAAAGAAGCTGTTTTTTGAAACCATGGAAACGGACCCGCACAAAAGATTTGAAACGGTTCGAGATACTATTCTAGAAAATTTAGATTTGCTCAACGAGTGCTATCATTACGTTGTGCCGGATAAGGGATTTCACCAATCTTTGTCAAGCGCGAAAACTCATTTAGTAAAATTTCATCGGGAGCAAATCAAGGCAAAATTTTACTTCAAGCAATTGGATGGATTTATTCAGGCAAGCTACCTAATTACCTTGGCGGGACAGCCTTTTGATTTCGACCAAGTCGTTTTTTCCAATGGTATTTTTTGCGCAACAGAAGACTCCGTCTATTTATTTCCGGGCCCTGAATTTGAAAAAATAATAAATTTATTTCAGCATCAGGAAGAACTATTAATTCCCTACGCCAACGAAAATGATTTTAATAAATTCGTGTCAAGTATTAATAAATATTATGAAACAGAGGTAGCCAAAGATTTTGAATTCCAAGAAGTAATTTTAGAAAACGGAGTGCCCACTATTTTTATGCGGGAAGTCGGGACATTCATTATTTTTGAACCAAGAATTGTGTTCGGAGATGTTAGTGTTAATGCTTATGATGAAGATGCATTTGAATGGGAGGGAAAATTAACGAAAGTGAAAGAGGAGGATCGTCTTTTCTTAATCGATTTTCTGAAAGGATTACATCCTGATTTTGACAATGCGGTTCAAGTGCAAGATTATGTATTCCTTCCAATAAAAGAATTAGTCAATCAAAATTGGTTTTTTAATTTTAGTGAAGCTTGCGATGACTCAGGGGTTACTATCAAAGGGCAAAAGGAATTATCAAAATTTAAATATAGTCGCCACAGAGCAAATGTACAATCGCATGTGGTCTCAGGATTGGATTGGTTTGAGGTAAAAATGGATGTCACTTTTGGGAAACAAAAAGTTCCTACCGCAGATTGGATCCGAGCGCTGAAAGCTGGGGAATCATTTGTCACTTTGAAAGATGGCACGCTGGGTATTCTGCCAGAAGAATGGTTAAAGCAAGCCAAGAAAATTATTGCCAGCGCGGATGTCGAAAAAGGCGAAATTAGGATTTCAAAATATCGGTATAATATTATCGAAGATTTGTTTGCTGAAATTGATGACGATGGTTTGATCGAAGAAGTAAAGGAGAAAAAGAGAAAACTAGCCAGTTATAACACCAATAAAAAATACAAACTTCCTAAAACAATAAAGGCGGATCTAAGAGCTTATCAAAAAGATGGTTTCGCTTGGTTGAACTTCTTGGATCATTCGGGCTTTGGAGGAATTCTAGCGGATGACATGGGACTGGGGAAAACCTTACAAGTCATTAGTTTTTTGGCTTCTATTAAAAAACGGGGAACTAACTTAGTGATCGTTCCTAGAAGTTTGCTTTTTAACTGGGCGGCTGAACTAGATAAATTTTGCCCTTCATTGAAGTATAAAATAAATCATGGTTCTAGTCGAGCAAAAGTGATTGGTGAATTACTTCCCGTAAATATTATTATTACTACTTACGATACGGCCGTAAGTGATATTGAAATTTTAAAAGAATTTGTTTTTGATTACATAGTACTCGATGAATCTCAAGCTATTAAAAATCCGAATTCCAAACGATACAAAGCGTTGCGACTTTTGCAATCCAATAATAAAATCGCAATGACAGGTACGCCCATCGAAAATAATACCATGGACCTCTTTGCGCAACTAAGTTTTACCTCTCCGGGTTTACTGGGCAGCGCTAGAAATTTCAAAGATGGGTTTGCAATTCCAATTGACAATAATGGCGATGTGGAAGCTGCGGAACTTTTAAGAAAAATGATTCACCCTTTTATCCTTCGACGAACCAAAGAACAGGTAGCTAAAGATTTACCAGATAAAACGGAGTCTATCATCTATTGTGAAATGGGAGCTGCTCAAAGAAAATTATACAATAATCTAAAATCAAAAATTAAGGAAGACTTAGAAGAAGCTATAGAGGAAAAAGGGTTTAGCAAAGCTAGATTCCAAATGTTGGATGGTCTTTTGCGTTTGAGACAAATGTGTAATTCACCTTTATTGATAAATAAAACGTTTAAAGGAGCGAATGCTAATTCTGTGAAAATTGATATTTTAATACAAAACCTGAGCGAGGAATTAGATCAACATAAGGCCTTAGTATTTTCTCAATTTACCAGCTTATTGGCTATTGTCCGTAGTGAGCTGGATGCGTTAGGCATTAAATACGCCTATTTGGATGGTTCAACAAGGGATCGCGAAAAGCAAGTGAAATATTTTCAAGAGAATACGGACATCAGAATATTTTTGATCAGTATAAAAGCCGGCAACACAGGCTTAAATCTTACCGAAGCAGACTATGTCTATATACTCGATCCTTGGTGGAATCCAGCAGTGGAGGCACAAGCCATTGATCGAACCCATCGTATAGGGCAGACTAAACAAATTTTTGCCTACAAATTGATCTGCAAAGACTCCATAGAAGAAAAAATATTGAAGCTGCAAGAAAAGAAAAAGAAACTGGCTTCGGATATGATCAAAACTGATGAATCCATTTTTAAAGCTTTGGATAAATCAAGCCTAATGAGCTTATTGGAATAATCATCGCATTTACTTCCACAAATTTAATTACAAAGGAATACTTTACATGATTTCAATAAGAGTTATGTAGCTTTGTTTTACTGTTATAGAATTAAATTACTATATGTCCAAATCCTTCGTGCTTATTGGTGCCGCAGGCTATATCGCACCAAAACATATGGAAGCCATAAAGGCTACAGGTAATACTTTGGTGGCGGCCTATGACAAGTCCGATTCTGTAGGGATTATCGACCACTATTTTCCCCGCTCAAAATTCTTCACTGAATTCGAGCGATTCGATCGATACATCGAAAGATTAAAAGCAGACGGAAAACCAGTTGACTATTTGGTAGTTTGTTCTCCAAATTACCTGCATGATTCGCATATCCGATTTGGATTAAAACATGATATGCATGTCATCTGCGAAAAACCAATTGTGCTTAACACAAGAAATCTTTCCTCGTTGGAAAAAATAGAAGAAGAAACAAGCAAAAAGGTAAACACCATTCTGCAACTTAGATTACATGAAAATGCGATTGCATTAAAAAATAAAATTTCCAAATCCAGTTCTAACGAAAAACACGAGGTGGAACTTACTTACATTTCTGCAAGAGGAGATTGGTACTATGCAAGTTGGAAAGGGGAGGAGGAAAAAAGTGGAGGAATCGCTACAAATATTGGTATACATCTTTTCGATCTGTTGATCTGGTTGTTTGGAGATGTTGTGGAATCTAAAGTTTATCTAAAAGAACACGACAAATATTCAGGCTATTTAGAATTGGAAAATGCAAAAGTGAAGTGGTTCCTGAGTATCAATGAGAAAACTTTACCTGCTGAAATTCAAGAAAAAGGACAGCGTACTTATCGTTCTTTGAATTTAGGAGAAGAGCAATTCGATTTCACCAAAGGATTTACTGACCTACACATAAAAAGCTATCAACAAATATTAAAGGGAAATGGATTTGGAATTAAGGACTCTTTTCCTTCAATTTCTATTTGTGAAAATATTCGTTCTGAAGAAAAAGTAGCAATAGATGGTAATGCGCATGAACTCGCTAATTTACCTTTAGACGCACATCCTTTCGATAAAGGTTCATGAAGACATTCAACTTAAATCATGAATACGTTATTAAATCGCCGCATTTTCGAAATCGTAAATCGTCATTCGAAAATATTCCAGCGATTTAACAAAGACATTCCTTACCTGCGTTCAGACTTTCAAACTAAATTACATTCACCGTCCAAAATCATCCTGCAATCGCACAATATCATCCTCATCACTAGGCTCCCCCTCAACTACATGCTGCCAAATCTCCGCAATCACTCCAACCTCTTTCAGTCCGATCAATCTATGACGTTCCCCTTTGGCTAAAATAATTTTATCCCCAACTTGGTGTTCATCAACATCTCCTTGTTCATCAGAATTAGATCGAGCCACTCCAACAGGACCTTCGACAACCTTCCATACCTCAGACCGACGATGGTGATATTGCCAAGACAACCGCTTCTCCGGTGAAACCACCAAGATCTTCGGACTTACTTTACCGCCCTTAGTCAAACTTTCATAATCTTCTCCTGGGTAATACGCATCTAGAAATTTTTCAGACTGAGACTCTTCGATTACGAAGAAACCACCCCAAGGACGATTGAAGTCCGTGCGTTCGAAAGTAAAACCTTGTTCTGCTAATTGGCGCTCGATACGAGCAAATGAATCTGTAATAATTGACATAGATTGGGTTATAATGCTTGGGGCGCAATTTAATGTTTTCATGACTTTAATGCCAGTATTTGAGATGGGGCTAGCCAAAAATGTTAGTGAGCTCACTGATGGGGTATCTTTAGTCAAGGGTTCACTTAGGGGCCCGGGCGTTTCAGATGGTAAATTTGAGCTAATTTCCTTCCAAACTGTGAATTTAATGGTAGGAAGTAGAAAGAGAAACCATGGATTTTTACATCACAACCATGCCGTGTTTAGTTCGAGATTCAAACTGATACACTTGTACGCTATTCGATCACAATATTTTCGACCCTTTTTACCTCGCCTGGCGGCCAGACAGGCTTTCTACTTTTCAAATCTCGCCTGGCGGCAAGACAGGTTTTACTTTATACTTTATATGGGGTTCACTTAGGGGGGCGGGCGTTTCAGAAGACCTTTTAAGTGAATTATATAGATTAGGAGCAGGAAACCACTGCCTAAATCTTTACAGAGCGTAGCAAGCCTGCAAATCAATAGGTACAGATAGAAGTCAATCTAGTCGGATAGAGCGATAGTCCGGCCTAAAGTACTGCCAATATCATTAGTTCAACAGCACTCAGAAAATCCAAGACATAATTTTGGCCGTCGGTTCCAAATCCTGGGTGGGACTTCTTTTTTTACTACGTAAAAAAAACGGCCCACCCACCGCACCAGCCAACCTGTGCGCACAACGGCAAATCAATCAATTTTGAAAATCGAAAATTAGCCGTAAACCAACCATGTCATTTAAGGAAATCCAACACGCAATTCTCCTGGAATTACGATCCATTCTTATTATTCAACACAAATGTAGGAATAAATGCAATAAAACACAAAATGTATAAACAAAAAATATAAAATGTTTTAATACTTACAAAGAAAGGATAGTAGATTGTTGAGTTGGAATTTGGGTGTGATTGCTACTTCAGGTAGCCAAACAATTGAAGGGCAATCTTAAGTCAAGAGTTCACTTAGGGG
>CALGJW010000092.1 GCA_937930025.1 uncultured Saprospiraceae bacterium
TTTTGAAAAAGATGAAAAGATATATTGATATGGTGGATAGTGAGGGGATGGAGTTTTAGGGAGTTAAAATGTTCAACGGTCGTATACAGATCAGAATCGAATTTCGCTTGCTTGGATTGATTAAATTTAAGAGTAAAAGAATTGTCAATAAGGGAGTGAATACATTGGATATCGGACCACTGAAGTTTTGAAGATCTTCAAATATTGGAATTAAAGGAAATGCTCTTGGGTAAATCCAGAGCTTGTAGGAATAAATTATTTGAATTATAAAGGTCAGGGAAATTAACCGTAAGATGTGTTTAGGTTGGTTTAGTACCCATAGCTTCATGTTTTTCGATTCACTTTATTGACAGGATTCTAACGAGTTAATGATATTTTTATTTTGACTCCTACAAAAGTTTTTGGTGGAGATGTTCTTTCTTTTACGACAGTAGTAATTTAAACTTTGAAATTGGTCCGTTGACAATATTAATAATTATTTATTGTGGAGAATTTAATTTTAATACCAACCTTTTTCGATATGTGCAGCCCTTTATTGAAAATAGAACCAAAATGAAACTTATACTGGCTTTTCTTCTTTTAGTTTTTACTCTACAGATAAGTGCTCAAGTTACTTCCCTTTCAGATAAAAATATATACTTGGAAAAGGATGGAGTAAATATCCAGCTTAATTCATTAGATGGTTTATCTCTCAATTATTAAAAGATGTTTGCCCAAAAAGGGAAATATAGCCTTTGGGAAAGCGCAGGGATAGCAAGTAATTTGCCCAAATTTGTCCGCTACGGTTTTGTTGATCATGTTGTAGGTCGGAGAATGTCTTTCCCTTTGGGGTTTACCGCCAATTTAGAGTTATCGAATCGTTGGCGGTTCAATGAATCTCATAGTATTCATTTGAATGCGGGAGTTCAAAGATTTCAATTTTACCAACCACGTAAGTATAAAGATATATTTCAGGAAAATGGATTTGATCCATTAACAAAATACTTGGAATTAAAGTACCGTTTTGAGCCAAAGCATTCCAGATTGTTTTTCGAGACAGCGTATAAGCATAGTTTTAATAATAATGAGCATTGGGGTAATTTTAACTTTGGGTTAGGATTTAAGTTTTGAAAATCATGTTTCGATTTTCAGCAATCAAGCTTAGGTATTTATCCTTTTTTGCTCTATTATTCGTTTACTTCATCTTCGAATAGATTTTATATGCCTAATATAAATCCGCTTATAATCAAAAGGTTTTCTAATTAGTGTAACCAATATCCAATAAATCACAGTATTTTGAATTTTTAAATAACTTTCACTGGATAAATCAATACAATGGCCATATCTATACGATACAAAGGAAAATTAAAGTCTATTTCTTCTCTAAAACAGCTGAATAGTGAAGTAAGTGAAATTGGTAGAGCTTTAAATTGGAAGCCAAAAGTGGTGAACGACTATAGCCCTCGTAAAAAGTATCTACTTTACGAAGATCTCGTTGGAATTACGCTGCGTCCAGAAAAAAGCGATGCCCTTTGTCTCACATTTCTTACCGATGGAACACTGATGGGAGTTATGCATGGAGCCATTGGAAATATCAAAGAGGCCCTATTTGAGGAAGAGTACCAAGTGACGGTAAAAACCCAATATGCCGGAGCCGAAGTACATATCGCGGCGATGAAATTATTACGCTATCTCGAAAAGAAATATTTCGAAACTTTTGAGTTATCAGACGAAACTGGCTATTGGGAATCTGGCGATGAAGAAATGGCGCGTTCAAAATTTCCTGCAGCAATAGTTGAAGAAGCCGAGGATGAAAAAGTAATTTCTCCTTTTGATCGAAAAAACCCAGCCGTATTAGGAGTGGTAGAAACTATGGAGAACATCCTAAAAGAAAAATGGTTGAAGTTGGAATAAAATCGTACTTCGTAAAAATTCACAAGCTTCAATAAAAATTCCCATTTACCTGTAACCCGAAATTCAATCTAATTTTCCGACTACGTTATTCGACTCAAAATAAATTCGAAATCGAAAATCGAAAATCGTACTTCGTAAATATTCACGAGCTTCAATAATAATTCCCGTTTACCTGTATCGCCATTCGCCATTCGCCATTCGTCATTCGTCATTCAAATTAAATCCCGAGTCAAATTCCTCCCCAACTGATACATATGCACCTCATCTGGCCCATCCGCAATCCGAATCGATCTAGCATAGGCCCAATATTCTGCAAGCGGTAAATCACTGCCAACCCCCATTCCACCAAAAGCTTGAATCGCACGATCCACTACATTGCAACACATCTGTGGACAAACGATTTTGATCATCGCGATTAGATCCTTCGCAGGTTTGATTCCATAATTGTCAATTTTAGCTGCCGCGGAAAGCGTCAATAGTCTCGCTTGCTCGATCTCACATTGCGAACGTGCAATGTCTTGGCGGATGCTACTAAAGTCTTTTAATTTTTTCCCAAAAGCTTCTCGTGCTGCAACTCGCTTACACATGAGATCCAAAGATCGTTGCGCCGCACCAATCAAGCGCATGCAATGGTGAATTCTTCCTGGGCCTAATCTACCTTGTGCGATTTCAAATCCACGCCCTTCGCCAAGGATGATATTTTCCAAAGGTACCTTTACATTTGTTAATTGGATCTCCGCATGTCCTCCTGGAGAATCCACTGTCCCAAAAGCTTGTAGTGGTCTTATGATTTCTACACCAGCTGTATTTTTGGGAACGATAATCATAGATTGCTGTGCATGACGATGGGCGTTAGGATCAGTTTTTCCCATGACAATAAAAAAATCACAGTTGGGATGCATGGCTCCGGTCGACCACCATTTTCTGCCATTGATAATATAGCAATCGCCATCTTTGGTAATAGAAGTTGCGATGTTAGTAGCATCAGAGGATGCCACCTCGGGTTCAGTCATTAAGAAGGCCGACCTTGTTTTTCCCTCCAACAAATTACTCAACCATTCATCTTGCTGTACTGGACTACCATACTTTGCAAGCACTTCCATATTACCTGTATCTGGAGCAGCGCAGTT
>CALGJW010000093.1 GCA_937930025.1 uncultured Saprospiraceae bacterium
AAGGATGAACGCCAAACCCTCAGATGTGAGTGTTTGGAATAAAGCCATTAAATCAGTCCGTGGGGGTAATGATCCTTCTCTAAGAGGTATTTGGTATGAAAAGAGACTAGCACTAAAACTGGCAGCATGGTTGAGCCCAGAATTTGAAGTTTGGGTTTTTGATAAAATAGAAGAACTTCTTACTACAGGATCCACCTCAATAGAGCAAAAGCCGGTAAGGGATACGAGTGTCATCAAAGCGATTCGATTGATAGCGGACCAGATGGAAGGAAATACGCAAGAGATTCAAAAAAATAAAGATGCAATAAATTATCTACAAGAGTTTGTCTACGAACTGGAAGCCAAGGCTACTGCCCATGATGAAAACTATTATTCTGTTGCTGGTTATTGTGCCTTAAATGGTATTCCATGTGTTTTAAAGCAAGCACAGAAATGGGGAAGAGCTGCTACTATATTGAGTAATAAAAAAGGTTTTGATATTGGAGAAGCGCATAGTGAAATCTACGGTAGGGTAGGGACGTACCATAAAGAGATTTTGGCAGAGGTCTTGAAGGATGATGTGAGTTGATTGTTACAAGTTCTTTCCAGAAAATAGAAATTGACCTAAAAAAATACCCGATTCAATAAATGAGTCGGGTATTTTTTTTAGATTAAATTATAATGAAATTGCCTGTTTCTAAAAGAGCTTCTCTGATGGAAAATCGATAATCCTCATAACAATGGATTTGCATGTTCGATATAAAAATCAAAAGACGGATTGTAAGATTCATCATAACATTCCCAAAAACTCTGTTCGAAAAAAAATCTAATTCTTTTCATACCTCCTATTTCATTGATGAATCCAGCTCCGATTGGGGCAATCTCGCATACGCCATCATGCGCCATCATGGCGGTAGGTGTAAAACATAAATCAAGCGTTGAAGAATTGATTTCAATAAACCCTTCAGAAGAATTAATCAAAACGCATAATTGTTCGCTACAGATTGGGAGAAAATTAGCTGCACCGAAAATCTCAATTGTTTGACCGATAAAGACGGCATTGCCAAAAGATTGATAGTCACAGATACCAGTTGGTTCTGGTGCTGTAATTGGGCACATACTAAGTCTTAAAAAATATCCCGTCTCTATAATGGTTTCTACAAAATCATCTATTCCTAAAATGATTTGATTTCCCTGAATCTCGACTGAGTTAGGAACAAGCGGAAGGACGATATCAGAAAATGGAGCAGTAAGAGAAAGGAAATCTTCTATCTGTAAAGTATTGTCCAGAATCGTTACCGTAAGCAACCATCCTGTTGTCATATGTCCAGTGACTTGGGAGGTGTATTTTCTACATCCTTTCGAGAATTGAGGAGTTTGTACATGATGCTCAATGAGACAAGAAAAACAGTCTTTTGCGACTTGGTCTCTGGTCTCTGCTGATGCTGTAATTAGATGGTTAGCAATGGAATGCTCAGATACCTCAGATACATGATTGATCGTTGCTGATTCCTTGGAACAGGAAACGACGAATAGCAATAGCAGTAATGCTATTACTTTGGTTAAGTAAAACATAAAGGTTGGCGGTTGTGAATCTTACAAAAATGTAAGTATTCTGTTATGAAATAAGAAAAAAGAGTTACTTGATTTTGATATCGAAAGCTGCAAAGACAGAATTTCCAGTCTGCAATAAATCTTCTCCTAATTCTTGTTCAAAAGAGAGTTCGAAAGAATCCTCCTGAATCGGATACCTGGATAATTCTTCTTTGACATTTTCAGACATGATGGCAAGTTCTGGCTTGACAGAAAGGATTTCAGTTTCTTCAATCGTTTCTACAAATAGAATCATATTGCCGAAATCGAGGAAAACGTGAAACCAATCCGTTTTATAGACGGTAGTTTCTTCGTTGATTGTTTCAGCTTCTATTGTACGAGCATATTCTCCTACAGCAAAAGTCATTTGTTCTCTGTCATTGTGAATTTGAATCATGACATGATGACGACCTTTCAAAGATTCGGAAATAGAAATGTGTTGATGAAAATGCTCTTCCTTGGTACAGGAAAAACAGGTTAGTGTCGCAAGGATAGCGAGGTGTAAATATTTCATAGATCGGTGGCGGTTGTGTTCCATTTAGGGAACTGTTTAAAATGCTCCAAGGTTTGTTTCCTTGGAGCGTGCTGTTAGCTTGGCGGCCGATGATTAATGGGAAATGGTTGCAGCTTTTTTTTCTAAGGCGAAAGTCCCCACTCTTAGTTTTGTGCAACTATGTAAACCCATTGTTATCAAAAACAAACAAGCTACGTAAATTTAATAAAAAGTTTTTTTTTAGAAAAATCCTAGATTTTTTTTTTTAGGAAGAGGAGGGAGGAGCAATTGTAAAGAGGTTTACAAGCTTTACAAAGATTACAGGGTTTACAATCTTTACAGCTGTAAATATATTATAATAATCTTTTTTTTTCCTCTGAGACTGTAAACCCCTTTACAGGGAATCAGGGGTAGGAGTTGGAATAAAAAAAACCTAAGTATCTGAATGACAGAAACTTAGGTTTTGTAAACCCCCTTTACAGTTATTGTAAAGGGTTTACAAACGTTGGTTATTTTGTATTTTTAGCGGTAGTAGTTGTTTGATTTTTTGTATTACCTTTTGCTTTAGAGAATGTATCATTTTTTTGTTTTAAAGGTTCAAGTTCTGGAAGCATATTTTCTTTGTACTTCGCAATTTTCTTACCTATGGTAGTATGACTCATCGAAACGCCATATTCAACTTTTACATGATCGGCTAATTCTCGAAGCGATTTATTTAATTTTTGCAACTCGATACATTCATGGATAATCTCAAATTCTAATTCATGAGCATCAGGTGTGACTAAGTGGTCAGACTCTTTTCCAAATTCTCGAAACTCATACTCTAATCTTCCTGAATTCAGATTCTTATTGATATTGCAAACAAGTACATTATCCTCATTATATAATTCTTGGTCCTGTCGAATTTTTAGTTGTTTGATATATCGAAAACTTGGGTCTAGTTTGGACTTGGAAATAGCGATAACAGTTTTGGCGAAATTGGAAAGTGATTTTGCGCCAGCGAGATGACGAAGCTCGATGGGTAGTGATGGATCTCTTTTGGGAGTATGGGCGATGACAACGAGTGTGAGATTATTTCTACTTCGTTTTTGAATAGCGGTGAGCTTCTTCATGAGTTTGGTGGCCATCTTCGGATCACTCGATTCGGAGGAGATGAAAGTGATGTTATCAATAATGACGAAATCAGGTTCCTCATCCTCGATGACTACTTCTATTTCATTTGTGATCAAAGTATCAGCGTCCTCGAAATCAATAAAGTTTGGATTGATACCACACCGATAGAAATTCTTGTGCCACTTATAGGCATCAATTTTCTTTTTCTTGTAGCGATGATACATTTCAGATTCTTCCATTTCGAAATCAAATAGAATGGTTTTTTTCGGATGAGCATTGTTATGGAAATCATCTCTTCCGAAAAGGTTTGTTCCTCTAGAAACACAATCTGCTACTTGAGTAGAAAAAATGGTTTTCCCAGTACCAGGATCCGAGAAAACGATAGCGACAGAATTTTCATGGAATAGTGTTCCGGCAAGTCGGAGCGCGGGTGGTTCTTTGGCACCAGCAACCATGGTGTCGTTCATTGTTTTAAGGGTAAGGACATTTTGTGGATTCTTGGCTCTAAGACTTTTAGCAGTTTTTTCATAGAGTTCAAAAACGTCATTCGTAGAATCGGAAGCTTTGGTAATGTTTTCATAGGATGTAGCAATGAGTTCTCGTCTCATGTATAATTGGTACAAGATTCTAGAATGGTATTCGATGTTTGCAGAAGATGCAACTCGATTGGTACACTCTACAATTTCGGTAGGCGTAACTCCAAATCGTTCTCTCATTTGATTAAGTCGTTTAATTTTCCTCGATGTACCTTCTAGGTTTTCCCTTCCTATGAGTCCATCTTTTTTTAACTGATCGACAACGGTGACCATGTCAATAGGTGCTGATTTATTGTCCAGTTTTTTGATTGCATCGAAAATAGATTGGTGGATTGGTTTGTAGAAACATTCTTTAGATGTAAGCACTCTGTTACAGATTTTGAATGCTGATTTGTCGAGCATGAGCGCACCGATTACGGTTTGTTCAATTGAGACATCATGAGGCATCTTGAGAGACATCATCGAGGAATCTAGTCCCTCATAGTGAGGTTGCAGCTTGGCGGTAAGCATAGTAAAATGTTTTTTTGTTAGAAAATCTATAATAGACTTGTTACCCTTTGTCTCGATGGGCTACAACGAACAAATTTTATTTTGTACGTCGTTAAAATTTTTAGCAATAGCTACGGCTATTCCGAAAAATTTTGCCTCATTCAAAACAAAATTTGCAACGTTTCGCTCCATCAGATAAAGGGTAACAAGTCTAATGGATAGTGTCTCAGAGTCATGTGTGATAGCTAAAATAAGAAAATAGAATGAAAAAGAAAAGATGAAACGAGAGTAAGTTTCAATTCACCTGTAGAAATCATCACACACACAACCGCCAAGCTGCAACAGAATGTGAGATTCTACAGGTTTGAATTAAAAATACTCGACTGGCGAGTATCTTTTTTCTTGAGGTAGATTCATAGCTGTATGATTTTCAAAAGGGGACGCAATATACAAAAATTGAAATTTATTGTGAAATTGTTAGATTTTATACTCTAAAGTTAGCAAAGGTAAAAATCTTTATTTTTAGAAATTGTAAGCTTTGTTGGTCGATTCTGATTTCTTCTACTTTAGAAAGATACGCTTTTTTTTTGAGGAGAAATTGTTCTCCTGTGATGCGTAAGTCGAGGTCGTCGGATGCTGCTTTTTTAGTATAAAATTCCATCAACTCTTGGTCGATTTCGAAAATGGATTCTTTGAATTCGAGTTCTTGCCTTAGGATCCTGTATTCTTGAATCATTGCTAGTAATGCTCTTACATCTTTTTCTCGTTTTATTTTGTCTTGTAAGATGATGGCTTGGCGCTGTGCTTTGGTGACTCGTCTTTGTTTGCGGTAATTGAAAAGCGAAGCGATAGAGTAGGAGAGGGTAGGACGAGGTTGACCTTGAAGATTATAACCGATGCCGATACTTGGTACAAAGTTCATCCAATAATCCTGAGGCGAAGCATCAAAGGCGTGCAGCTCAGCTTCGAGTTGTTGGCGATGGAAGACCTGCAGCGAATCGAGTAGGGTAGGAGTGGGCGGCAAAGTATCCGTGTTGAGATTCAGGATGGCAAATAATAACAATGCTTTCACGATGCTTTGTTTTGAGAATTATCAAATAGGCTTTTTTGCTCCTGTTTGGCTTCTTCGTTTTTGCGTTGGATGCGTTCCACAATTTTTTGCAATTCTCGTGGCGTCATTTCAAGGAAGACTTTACGCATGAGTAGCATTGTATTGTAGCGTTTGGTTTGTTCAGGCTTAAGAAATTTTTCTTTGTGTCCAGGAATCAATTTCCAGACATGGCGGCGCATGGTGAGTTCGGTCGTCAATTCTCTGACAAACCCTTTGAGGAGTTGAGTGAAATTTAACATGATACTTGGCGGTTGTAATGATGTTAATCGTACTGTTTTTACGGAAACTAAGATAAGAAAAATTAAGGATAGATTAAAATATGATAACAATGTATTAGCGGATTTTTCCAAGATAAGTAGTTGATTTTATTGTATTTACTCATTTGTGATTTTCTTGTAAGAAAATATTGGAAAGGTAAAAAAGGTAATTTCATAGCATTTTGATTTTGGAAATTCTATTCTTATATTTAATCTATCAAATGAGAAACAATTCAAAAGAAGGGATTAACCAACGCTGTTAGTCTTACTATGCCCGCTTCGCTAAATAAAACAATTCAAACTCTTCAAGATCTTCTCGTCAAAGATATAGCCAATACTTTT
This sequence comes from uncultured Saprospiraceae bacterium, assembly GCA_937930025.1. Lineage (GTDB taxonomy): Bacteria > Bacteroidota > Bacteroidia > Chitinophagales > Saprospiraceae > JABDJM01. The sequence continues at coordinate 5,914 of CALGJW010000093.1, forward strand.
TCCAAACTCAACCAAGTGCTTTCCAAAAATTCTAACAAGAAGGACACGTTGCTTCTATTGGAAAGTCGTTATTATGAACTCAATAAAAAAATACTCCGAGGCACGCTACAAGAAGACCGACTCCAAACTGGACTCAATCAAATCAGAGATGAATTATTGAACTTTATCAATAATCTTCAACAACGAGACCTCAAGGGTAATAAAACACTCAACCCTTCCGACATAAAAGCTTATGCAGGACATCTGATG
>CALGJW010000094.1 GCA_937930025.1 uncultured Saprospiraceae bacterium
GTACTTCCCATATTCAATTTTTTTGCAAGGTAGTATAAATTGAGAAAGTGAAGGGCAAAAAAAAATCCTCAAACACTTAAGCTTGAGGATTTTTTAATGGAAAAACTAAGTTTTATTGTACCACAAATTTTTCCTGAACAATTCCTTCTGAAGAAACAATTCGCAAGAAATAAACACCGGCCGTTAAGGACTTGGTATCGATTACTTTATTAAAGGCTCCAGACTGAATTATAAAGTCAGCTTCGGATTGCATCACCTGGCCACTTATATTAATAATCTCCAAATTCCCGGAAAATGAAATTCTGCTAGTAGACTGCAAGTTAATTTCTCTTCCTAGATTTATTGGATTCGGAAAGATCTTGAAAGATTCCAATCCCTCAATTTGGTTTAAGGCCGAGATAGAATTAGTTTTAAAAGATTGCACTGGAGACCATGGGGAACATGCATCCCAAGGACTTACAGCTTTTACTCTCCAGTAATATTCATTATTCAAAATTAAATTGCTCCCATCAAAATTGTATTCTGAATTAGATACAACTATACGGAACGGCTGAAATCCAAAGTTTGGAAACCGGTCGACTTCCAAAATATAATCCGTCGCTCCTGTTACATCACCCCAATCAATAAATATATTACCATTTGATGCAACAACTTCGTCATTAATTGGCTCTATTGCGTTACTAAACTGACCAACATCTCCTGGGGACGGATCTGCCAGAACTAATCTTCTAGCGGTTGGAGTTGCCAATCTAAAATTCAAATCAGCAATCATAATATCTCGCTGATCATCAGTAAATGACGTTGGGTTACAATCTCCAAAATAGCTCATGATATTCGTTTCATCCGGATCGATCAAATCTCCATTAGGATCTTTAGCTCCACCTGTATAGTTGCAACCCCAATTAAGGCCGTTACCAAAATGATTATAATCCGGTGGAGTATCACAAATTAAATCTCCTGCAATATTACAATTTGAACCATTTTGAAATTCATTTCTGATTCCTTGATTACTAGGTGAGAAAGTACCTACCTGAACTCCATGAATTACAGGATCATAAGCTTCACTATCCCAACCTCTAAAAGGGTGAGGCAAAGAAAAGTAGTGACCCAGTTCATGATAAAAAGTGTTTGACGAACCGTTCACTTCTGCTGGTCGTAACACCATCCAATCTGGACCTGGATCATAGTATCCCAAAACAGTTCCTAAAGAGGAACCTCCAGTATTAGCAGTTCTAGGAATGAAAATATTTACTTTTCCACTTTTTTTATTTTGAAAAAGAATTGTTTCTCCAGCACCAGTATGATCGTTATAGGCTGAATTGTTTTTGATAATATTAATCTCATCTAAGAAAAGTAGTATTCCTACATTTTGCTCATCATAATATTGATTAAGAGAACAAATTAAATCGTAGATTCTTGAAGGAGCAATAGCGCCAGTACCATCAAGTTCTCGAATGTCATGCACCACTACGGGTACATATTTAGGGTCACCTCCTCGTTGGAAACCAGCAGAGGCTACTGCCTCTTTATTACGCTTTAACCGCTCAATCAACATTTTGTCCGCTTCGCCACCAGGTAGGCCACAAACAGGTCTTTGTGCCATTCCGACAAAACAAAGAATAGAAAAGAGAATCGTTAGAATTTTTGAATACATCGTTGAGAATTTCAATTCTTAGAAAGTGTGAGTAAATCAATTATTTATGTCTCTAAAATCGAGCCATAGGCCCATATCTTAGGGAAATTAATACCAATATTGCCAAGGTTTCTCGACAATACAAGTATTTTTTTAAGGTTAAATGGGGGTGTTACAAGTATGAAAAAGATCGATTTTTCAAGCTTATTACACAAATGTATTAAAGTTCTGCAAAAGGGATTGTCTTAAGTTTTGCCAAAGTTCTTTAAACCCGATTGTTGACAGACAGAAGTATTGCATGCAGGACTAGCTGGAAATACCAAAAAAGGCTACTTTTGAGGGACGTTTTTATAATTTACCAAATCTAAAATCAGAATTCTTCAATTATGAGTAAAGTGACAGTCGTTGGCGCCGGAAATGTAGGAGCAACAGTTGCAAATGTATTGGCCCACAAAGATGTGGCAAATGAAATAGTCCTCTTAGATATCAGAGGAAATTTTGCAAAAGGAAAAGCTTTGGATTCTTGGCAGCAAGCCCCAATAGATTACTATAGTACCAAAATAACTGGTACAGATGATTATCGAAAAACCAAAGGTTCAGATGTCGTAGTAATTACAGCCGGTATCCCTAGAAAACCTGGAATGAGTCGTGATGATCTAATTAGTACCAATGCCAATATTGTTACTTCTGTTACTCAGTCTATTCTAAAGCATTCAAAAAACCCTATCATCATTGTGGTTAGTAATCCACTTGATGTGATGACTTATGCAGCGCATAAATTTTCCAAATTGAGCAATAAGCGCGTATTTGGAATGGCTGGTATTTTGGATACTGCTCGATATCGTGCATTTCTTGCCACTGAGTTAGGCGTGAGCCCTAAAGATTTACAAGCAGTATTAATGGGAGGTCATGGCGATACTATGGTACCGCTTCCAAGATATACTACTGTAGCTGGAATTCCAGTAACAGAAATGATTGCTAAGGATAAACTAAACGCAATCGTCGAAAGAACGAAAAAAGGCGGAGGGGAATTGGTAAAATTAATGGGAACTTCAGCATGGTATGCCCCAGGGGCAGCTGCAGCTCAAATGGTTGAATCAATTTTAAGAGATGAAAAGCGAATTTTCCCATGTTGTGTTCAATTGACTGGTCAATATGGTCTAAAAAATATTTTCTTAGGAGTACCGGTACAACTTGGCAAAAATGGAATTGAAAAAGTTTTGGAATTGAAGTTGAATAAAACTGAAATGAAATCTTTAAATAAATCTGCCAAGCATGTCAAGGATGTAATGAAGGTATTCGACAACATGATGAAAAAGAAAGCAAAGAAAAAGTAAGCATAAAAAGGCCCTCAAATGAGGGCCTTTTTCAATATATTTTGATCCCAACATTAAACCATAGCTTATATTAGTTGTTAGCTAACTTAAACAATTACATTTGTTTCGATGGAATCGAATAGTATGATAAGAGAAATGAAAACCAACGAGGGAGTTTCTGTTCTTGAGTTGTCTCAAAAACAACCTGTTCTCCTTGTTTTTCTGAGACATTTTGGTTGTGTTTTCTGTAAGGAGGCGCTAGATGATCTTTCCAAACTTAGACCTTCTTTTAATAAAAAGGGAGTAAAGTATGTCTTTGTCCATATGGCTCCAGAACACGTGGCTAACAAATACTTCGATGATTTCCATCTCGCTGGGGTAAGCCATATTAGTAATCCAGATAAAAATTATTACACCGCTTTTGGTCTTCAAAAAGGTACCATGTCTCAGCTGTATGGCCTTCGTACCTGGATGAGAGGATTTAGTGCGAGTACGAGCTCCTATAAATTGGAATTGGCAGAACACTTAGGAGATTCTACTCAGATGCCAGGCATGTTCTTAATTCATAAAGGACAAACAATAAAAGAATTTATTCATAAAAGGGCATCTTTAAGGCCTGACTATGATGCTTTTATAGCAGATGCAACGCTAAAAGCTTGATTCCTTTAAACTGATAATCGGTCAAAGTCTAAACCATTTCTCCATTTTATTACTTTTATTGAGTAACAATTGAATTCTAATGCGCGGATGGAAATTTTCTGAGTTTGTACCGGATCCAAATGCTGGATCACTTTTCGAAAAACTATTAAAGTTATTTCAAGAATTACTGGTTCACACATCCGGTGATGTCTCCGAAGCACTTTCTTGGTTGACCGAACTGGATAAGCAGTATAAGCTGACTAGCGCGGAATATGGAATGGCGGATTTCATTCAAGATTTGATTGACAAAGGATTTATTAGTCAGAAAGACCCACAATCAGGATTTACTCCTTCAGCTAAGATGGAAATTTCCTTAAGACAAAAAGCATTAGAAGACACTTTTGGTGAAATCAAAAAAGCTTCTAAAGGGAAACACGATACAAAATTTACTGGCCGAGGAGATGAATTTACTTCGGACAGAAGACCTTACGAATTTGGAGATAGTCCAGAACATCTAGCAGTTTCTGAGTCTTTAAGAAATGCCCAAATCAATCATGGTATAGATGAGTTTAAATTAACTCATGATGACTTAGAAGTAAGAGAGACTTATTATCAAAGTCAAATGAGCACGGTGTTGATGATCGATATTTCCCACTCTATGATTCTATATGGAGAGGATCGAATTACTCCTGCGAAAAAAGTAGCCATGGCCTTGGCAGAATTAATCACGACTAGATACCCAAAGGATACCTTAGATATTCTGGTTTTTGGAAATGATGCTTGGCAGATTCAAATAAAAGATATTCCTTATTTACAAGTTGGCCCCTATCATACTAATACTATTGCTGGATTAGAGTTAGCAATGGATCTATTGCGAAAACGAAGAAATCCAAATAAGCAAATCTTCATGATCACAGACGGGAAACCGACTTGCATGAAAAAGGGAAAGAAATATTATAAAAACAGCTTTGGGTTAGATCGAAAAGTGGTCAATCGAACTTTGAATCTTGCAACAAGACTTCGAAAACAAGATATTCCAGTAACTACTTTTATGATTGCAAGAGATCAATACCTCATGCAATTTGTTGATCAATTTACAAAGGCAAATAATGGCAAAGCTTTTTACAGCAGCCTACAAGGTTTGGGAGAATTTATTTTCCGAGATTATAAGGATAATAAAAGAAAGGGCCATCGCTAAATTGCGAAGACCCTTTTTCTTTTTGGTAAACCTGTCCTTTAACGGGGGACGTCCCTACACACTCTATTAAAACGGTTTCCCCAGCATTATCTATTCTTGCTGGGTCGGTGAAAATGAGGATGTAATACCGATAAATAATTCAAATTTTGCCTTTTTCGTGACCTACTTTCACAACTAAAAGTTCAATTTTACCTATAAATTAGACTTTAGGAGGTAAAAACTGTGACAGCAATGCGGTCTAGTTGTTTCAGTACAATTTTTGCAATCTTGGACCGTTCAAAACAGAGAAAAAGCTGGTTAATGATCAAAACGATTTCAAGTTTAGTATTCGCGCTCCTCCTTAGTAACCTTTTGGTTGCTCAAAGTCCTATAGCCACCTATGAATTAGAGCTAAAAGAAACGAGTACTACCCTATTGACAGACAGCTTACTGGATCATCGGGTAAAAGCCCATAATGAAATCAAAACTGGTCTATCCAATGTTCTAAAAAATGAGGGTTCCTTTGCTCATCCTTTTGATAGTATTAAGCACATCTCCATACAATACCCTAAGGATTCTAGCTTTAGAATTTTTAGTTGGCAATTGTATCAAGATTTAGATCACTATCTATATGGTGGCATTCTTCAAGAAAAAAACACGAACAGAATTACTGTTCTCGAAGATCAAAGGGCGGAGATATTGGATCCTGAATTTGATGTAGTAAATGCTTCTGAGTGGTATGGAGCTGTTTATTACAACATCCACGACTTCGATCATAAAGATGGAAAGGCCTACTTGCTTTTTGGCTTGAATAGCTACAAGATGTTGGAGAATCAAAAAATTGTTGATGTCCTTACACTGACTGACAAAGGGCCAAAGTTTGGCGCAGCCGTATTTTTCAAACCAGAAGGATTAAAGGCCGAGAAACGTAGATTAGTTTATACCTATTCGGCAGAAGCTTCTTTCAGATTGACTTTCGAACCAAGTCTTGACCTTGTAATATTTGATCATTTGGCTCCCGGAAGAAGCATAAGAGGTACTTCAGTTTGGGTGCCTGATGGGACATATATGGGATATAAATTAATTGATCAAAAATGGGTTTATCAGGAAAAACTGTTTCATGAAGTTTTGTCGGAGGCTCCTATCGAAGTTCCAGTGTTGAATACACGCAGAAACAAAGATATTTTTGGGGAGGAACAAAAGGTGAAAAATAAATTGGCCAAGGCATCCACGGAAAAAGGGAAAGGCAAAAAAAAGAGGAAGAAAAAAAAGGAAGACTAATCTTTCAAAACTCAGTATAAGAAAAGCTGTCAAGTGAAATTTACTATGGCTGCTTTTCTTTTAAAACTTTATACTTGAATAATAAAACCTAGATAAATAGGTTATTTACCTGAGCTAATCATCGAAAACTAAAAATTCACCTGTGAAACTGTTGATCCCGTTATCGCTTTTTTTATTTTTTATTAATGCCAATAGTGCGCTTCATGCACAAACCGAGCATGCTTCACCAAGATTTGTAGCCTTTAGTATAGGCCTTGGTCCTTTAGACATAGTTAATGCAAGTCAAACGACACTCAACCCAAATGCTGAATCAATCCTGACTTATCCAAAAGACATAAAAAAATCATTGCTAGGCTCTTTTGAAGCAGGGTTCTATTATCAAGGCAAAAAGAATCCAAAACGAACTCGGGGATGGAATCTCCGAGTTGATTATGGAACTGGAAAAAATGAATTGCTCACTTACCAAGATACATTTTTGAACAACAATTTTTTCAACACAAGTGGATCTTTAATCTATAAAGATCAGGCTATTTTTGTTTCGAAAGAGCCCTTTGAAAAATTCAGTTACTTCCAAAGCGAGATAGGCTATTCCTCCTATTTTAATACTAAATTCAATTCAGGAAAGTTCAATTTCCTTTTTGGACCCAATTTCATTCTAGGATACTCAAATTTGAATTATACTCTTATAGATAATGCCACCCAATTGCCTTTAGTTGAAAATTATGAAAATATTTTATCTGGAATTAATTTGGATTTGATCGCGTCTTATTCCATTGCCAGTCAATTGAGAATTTTCGTAAAAACAACAAGTGATTTTGTTTCCATGGACTATACAACCCAAAAAATTGGGGAAGAAAAGTTCAGTGAAGCTAATTTTAATATGGATTTAAAATTAGATGTTTTTAAAATTGGTATTCAAATGGATTTAAATAATGCTAAAAATGAAAACTAAACTAATCCTTATATCCCTATTTTGCTTTTTTGCTATTAAAAGCACTTTCGCTCAAGACAAATCAATAGATTTCAACTTTAGCACCATACAATTCGGAATTGGTCCGTATAATTTCTCAGGTTCTCTTCTGCAGAATAATGAAAATTTCGCCGATGATGGAATCTTCATTGGTCCCAATAAATATTATGGCTTCGAATCCGGAACTTCTTTTTTCCTTAGTTATCAAAAATATGGCGCAAAGAAAAGTATTTGGGCATACCAAATATCATATACAAATTTGCCGGGGAAGCAACAGCTTGCAAATACAACTTTCGAAGAGGCGATACTTCCTATAGATGTTCTTCTCGATTTTTCAAATATCGAAGATGTTGGAAGTTTAAACCATACCAATATTGGCCTAAGTGTCGGGCATCTTTGGCGACTATTAACCGGATCTCAAAAAAGAATGGTTATCAATTTGGGACCAACTATAGGTAGTAATTTTAGTAATCAAAATTATTACTTCTTTGATCAAAACACCGAGGTCGTCAGTTCGACAGATAAAAAAATAGTGGATCTCTCTTTAAAGGTAGCTTTTGAAATGAACTGGCGTTTTTATTCCAACTTTGGAATTGGCGTTCAATACGACATTCCATTTTTGCAAAAACATTTTGTCACCACGAATGAATTTAACCTAAATAAAGACAACCCACTCCACAAGGATTACTTTGCTAGACCCTATGATAAAGGTGTAGCACGAGTCAAACTCACTTACTTTATAGATGGCTCTTTGAAGCAATAGTTTTATTTGTAGCATCCGACTTGCTAAAAGTAAATAATTGCGTTCGGCTCAATCTCCCAAGGATCGCTAATCAAAATTTCGAATGATTGTTTTTTTTTTAGACAGCAATAGATAGTTGAAAAGGGAAGAAGTTAAAACATTGCATCTTAGGACTCAACTATTCTCCTTTTCTTTACCACATGAAAAGAAAAATTGCGGTCCAGCGTACTGCGCACTACTCTATCCTTGGCGATCCTGACGCTGAGATAAAAGAACTTTGGATTGTTTGTCATGGCTATGCTCAACTGGCAGAAACATTCATCGAAAATTTCAAGTGCCTAGAAACACCAGGAAGAGTGATCATCGCTCCTGAGGGGCTATCAAGATTCTACTGGGGTGGTTTTACAGGTCCAGTTGTGGCCAGCTGGATGACATCCGGAGATCGTCTAGACGAAATCGAAGATTATTGCAATTGGCTGGATACCCTTTACCAGGAATACCAATCCAATTTTTCCCCCCAAATAAAAATAACCCTGCTTGGCTTCTCTCAAGGAACAGCCACCGTCATGCGTTGGGTGCATGCCCGACAACCGAAAATTGATCGGTTGATCTTATGGGCGGGTACAACCCCGGAGGACATAGACTACACTTCTCTAAGCGAATACTTCGTAAGTATAAAAAAGTTGTATGTATATGGACTTCAAGATAAATTCATCACTGAAGAACGCCTTACTTGGCAAATGCAATTTTTGGAAGAACAAAATTTAGAATTTGAAATCCGCACTTTTGACGGAAAACACAAAATTGTTGAACAGCCGTTAGTAGATGTTGCTAGCCAAGCCTATTGACATTAAACTTTCATTGGCTAATCCGGCCGTAGTATTTCGCTATATTTGATGAATTAGATCATTGCAATGAAAACAAATAATGACTTTTCGGAATTGGTAGAAGCCGGAATTATTGATGCGGATACTGCAGATAAAATTGAAGGGTTTTATCAAAAAAAGGCGGATGCTGCACCTAATCGCCTGTTCCTAGTATTTGCTATTCTAGGGGCACTTTTAGTTGGTCTAGGAATCATCTTAATTGTCGCGCATAATTGGGATAATATGTCCAGAAGTATAAAAACTACTTTGTCTTTTATCCCAGTAATTATTGGTCAAATTGCCTGTGGATATGCGTTATTCAAAAGAATGGAAAGTCCGGCTTGGCGGGAAGGAAGTGCGTTATTTTTATTTTTTGCAGTTGGTGCTTGCATTTCATTGGTTAGTCAAATTTATCATATCGAAGGAAACACAGCTGTGTTTGTAGTATCATGGGTTGTGCTTTGTTTGCCATTGGTCTATTTGCTGCGCTCTTCTGCCGTTGCCCTGCTTTATATTTTGGGAATCACCTTTTACGCATTAACAATTCAACGTGAAGCCATCGGCCATTGGTCGACTCATTATTATTGGCTTTTGTTTTTACTGATTCTTCCTCATTACTATTTTTTGTATAAAAATCATCCGAATGGAAATACTTTAAACATCTTGCATCTATTCGTGCCCCTTTCATTTCTTTGTACCTGGTCATTTGTACTAGAAGCGCAAGAAATTTTCATACTCTCTGGTTTTGCAAGTTTACTCGGGGTAATTTATTTGATTGGCCATGCTGATTTTTTCAAACCCCAAAAGGCCAATATAAATGTATACATAGGCATAGGTTCGGTTGGCACTGTAATACTACTTTTGATTTGTAGCTATAGTGACATTTGGAAAGAATTGTCTTTAAAAGAAGGTGTGTTTGCAGATCAGATGATGAGTTGGTCCTATGTGTTCACACTTGGGTTTACCCTACTAGGTATATTTTTGCTGTATCATAATTACAAAGGAAAAAGTCTTTCGTCCATAAAACCAGTGGCTTGGGTTTTCCCATTATTTTTCGCCCTAATTCATCTACACTTTGTCTTTAGTCATCCAGCGATTATCATTAATCTTTTACTTTTAGCTTTGGGAGTCTTAACCATTAGAGAAGGAGCGCTTAAGAATCATCTAGGGATATTAAACTACGGTTTATTAATTATCACTTGTCTAATTACCATTCGCTTTTTTGATACCAAGATCAGTTTCGTTTGGCGTGGGGTTATCTTTCTGGTAATTGGTGCAGGTTTTTTCCTACTGAACAATTGGATGTTACGGAGAAGAAAGAACCTTTCAAATCTAGAATCATGAATAAGAAACTATTGATCTTAGTTGGCTTTGTTTTGATGGTGCTATTTCAATTATACGCTCCAGCCAAAATGATTTGGGATAGAGAAAACGTAATTAAAAAAGGAACAGAATTCCATTTCCTTACCAGACCAGTGGATCCAAATGATCCATTTCGTGGCAAATACATTACCCTTTCTTACGCTCCTCAACATTTTCCAGTGTCAGACTTTGAAGAATGGTCCTATCGCCAAAAAGCATATGTTACTTTTGACAACGATGAAAATGGGTTTGCACAAATTATTGGCATTTCGAAAACGGCTCCGACTAACACGAAAAATTATGCAAGAATGGAAGTTAGAAAACGGTCCAACAAGGATAACCAATCTTTGACTGTCTACCCCCCCTTTACCCGTTTTTACATGGAAGAATCCAAAGCCTATCCGGCAGAAAAAGCTTACAATAAAAGTGCAAGAGATAGCAGTTCACAAACTTATGCAGTGGTTAGTATTTACGAGGGAGTATATGTGCTAAAGGATGTTTTTATCGATGGAGTCCCGATTGGGGATGTTTTGAGAGAACAATAAGTTCAAACCACCAAAGGGTCGTCAGGTTGTCTTGGACGAAAAGTAGTTCAATGCCCGTGGCGCAATGTTGAATAAATGTACGTGCTTTCAACAACTTTTGATCTCCCCTGGCGGCCAGACAGGTTTTATAAATTTTACTTTTCACTTTAAATAGCTGCTCGATTTAACCTCATAAACATACACCGGCTGCAGTGGATGATCCTCCGCAAATTTCGGATGTACAAACTCCCCAATTTTTTCCATCCCAATTTTCTTCATCACATTTAAGGAAGGTTCATTATTCCATGTGGCGACAGA
>CALGJW010000095.1 GCA_937930025.1 uncultured Saprospiraceae bacterium
AAGGCTGCCTTGTGAACTGATAATATTCGGTATAAAAAAAGATACCCCGATTACAAGTAATCGGGGCGTTCCTAACAAAACTGATCTATAAGAATCTCTACTCTTTAGTCATAAAAGTGGGTAACAGTGTTGGTGTCAAGGCGTAGGCACCGGCTGATGGCGAGTTTTCAAGGGATGTTAAATGAAAAAACATTGAAAGTGATTGCACAACCACTTTTTTAAAATCAGCGAACACTGTTACCGATGTTGGGTCTGAATACAAGGCTACTCCCCAAACTGAGTTGGGTTTAGTCCAGTACGTAAGTTTTTTAATTGTATTGAAACTGTTCATGGGATTACAATTTGGCGCAATTAGGTATTCCTACCTAATGGTCATTCTCAGTTTCTAGAAATATTAAAGGAAAAAACTTGCAATGGAAAGATCGCAGCGGACAGAGCTGTCCTAGGGAGTATTTTTTTAGTCATGGTTCGATTTTCAGAAAAGTGATATGTTCATGGCAAATATACTACCTTGAATGAGTTAGCCTATACCCTATTTAGGGTATTTTAGAAAACAAGAAATTGTCCAATCATCGTCCCTCATTCCGTTATCCATGAGTAAATAGCCTTATTTATAAGAGCTTCAAAGTGAAAAGAGTGGAAATAGTTCGAATTCCAAAAGGATTTAAAAATCTAATATTAATCGATTCTTAAGTTGAATTGTAGGATATTCAGAGAAAGAACTGAAAAATTGTCATTATGAAATTAATTGCTCAACTACTTTTGTCAATATTCTTCTTAACATTTCTGTCCTGTGATAAGTCCGCGCCTTCTTCAATCGCAAATAGATTAACCACAAAGATTGCCTTTGGATCTTGTGGACACGAAACAGATCCATTACCAATTTTTAACAATATTGTTCAGCACAATCCTGATCTATTTATCTTTTTGGGAGACAATATATATGGTGACACAGACAATATGGACACCCTTAAAGCTAAATATGAACGACTAGCTAATAAAGCATCTTATAAAAATTTAAAAAGCGAGGTTCCCATTATTGCTACCTGGGATGATCATGACTATGGTCAAAATGACATTGGAAAATTCTATCCACACAAAGAAGCATCCAAAGAAATATTCCTTGATTTTTTTAACGAACCAGAATCATCCGAAAGAAGAAAGCATGAAGGAATTTACCATTCCTACCTAATGGAATACGCAAAGCAAAAACTTCAGGTTATTCTATTGGATGAAAGAACTTTTCGAGATGACTTAAAAGCCTACAACGGAGAATTCGATACGGATAGAAGATTTGGTTTTCATAAAACAGACTACGCTCCGCACACAGCGCCAGAGAAGCAGTTTCTTGGAGAAGTCCAGTGGTCTTGGTTAGAAGAGGAATTAAAAAAACCTGCGGATATTAGGATCATCGGATCGGGAACTCAATTTGGAATAGAATGGAATGGCTATGAGGCCTGGGCTAACTTTCCAAAGGAGCAAGAACGAATGTTAAACCTAATAAAGAAAACAAAAGCGAATGGCGTTTTCTTTATTTCTGGAGATGTTCATTATTCAGAAATTTCAAAAATAGAAACAGACTTCTACCCAATGTATGACTTCACTTCAAGCGGTCTATCTTCCACTTGGCATTTTGCAACTCCAAATAAAAACAGAATCGAAGGACCGATAATGGATAATCACTTTGGGTTAATTACTATTGAGTGGCAAGGAGCAGATACGGAAATCAAAATGGAGACTTGGGATATTCGTGATAACCAGCGAATAGAGTTTATTGTTGGGTTGGATGAACTACAGTTTTAGGATTATCTTCAGGATGGTTCAAAATGAAATATTCGCGTACTTATAATTTTCAATTTTCACTTGTCACCCTATTTCTCCACCACATTGCCAGAGCAAATCCAGAAATCAAATGCCAGATTCCCCACCAAGCACAAATGAGTGCCATGCCACCAATCCCTCCAAAGAAATTAAAGATTAATATTAATCCCAAACCTGAATTTTGAATACCGGTTTCGATGCTTATTGTTCTGGCTTCTCTTTCTTGCAAGCCAGTAATTTTTGCCCAAAAATAGCCTAGTAGAAATCCAAGTGCGTTATGGATAAGGACTATGAAAAAAACTTTAGCCAGATGATCTTTGATATTCCCGATGTTCCCAAGGATAGCGAAAACAACAAAGCTCAGAAATATTAGAAGGGATAAAATGCCAACCGCCTTTTTAATTTTATTTACAACTTCCGAAAAATAGTGCTGCAGCAATAATCCAATTGACAAAGGCAAAATGATCAATAAGGAAATGGTCTTAAACATCTTAAGTGGATCAACTGCAATTTCAGTCCGCAACGCTTCTGGGATATCTAGGAAGCCGGTCCAAAAGGCAAAAGCCAATGGGGTGATAATCGCTGCAAGTAATGTAGTGATCGAAGTCAGGGTAACTGAAAGGGCCGCGTTCGCTTTCGACAGGTGCACCATATAGTTGCTAACATTTCCACCTGGGCAAACTCCCAAAAGAATCATACCTACTGCCAGACTTGGCCCGGGGTTAATTATTTTAGCCAAAATCAATGTTAAGATTGGAAGCAAGATCAATTGAGCCGCAAGGGCAATTAAAGTTATTTTTGGTTGCGTCCACAACTTTTTGAAATCCTTGATTTGAATATCGAGGGCTACTCCAAACATTAGGAATGCGAGACACCAATTTAGAAGCACTAGTTTGCTTTCATCAAAATTGATAGTTATTTGGTCTATTCCATCCATAATTTGTACAGAACTGCAAACTGAGAAAAATTTCTGAATTTCTTATTACCTATGATCAGTTTTGTATTTTGCGCAAGCTTAAACAAACCAAATGTCAAAAGTATTTAATTGGGGAATTATCGGCCCTGGAAGAATTGCGCATAAATTTGCGAATGATTTAGGAGTACTCCCTAATGCTAAATTACATGCCGTGGCTTCTAGGTCTTTGGATAAAGCATTAGAATTTGCCAATAAATATAGTGCCGTTCATGCCTACGGTTCCTATCGTGAAATTATTTCCTGTCCTGATCTAGATGCTATATATATCGCCACACCTCACCCCTGGCATTGCGAAAACACTTTGATGTGTCTGGAACACAATATTCCTGTGCTTTGCGAAAAACCAATGGGGATGAATGCAAAGGAAGTTCGACAGATGATCGGTTTGGCAAAGTTTCAAAATACCTTTCTGATGGAAGCCCTATGGACGCGCTTTTTACCAACGACTAAAAAAGTGTTGGAATTAATAGCAGAAGGGGCAATAGGAGAGGTAAATACTGTAAAAGCAGATTTTGGTTTTAAGGCTACCTTCGATGCCAAACATAGACTTTTCAACCAAAGTCTTGGTGGAGGGTCATTATTGGATGTTGGCATCTATCCGGTCTTCTTAGCTTGTTTAATTTTGGGAAAACCAAATTCAATCTCTGCAGAAGCGAGTATTGGAAAATCTAATGTGGATGAAAATTGTGGGATTGTACTAAAGTTTGACAATCAAAAATTAGCCTTGTTGCACGCTTCAATTGTCAGCAATACAAAATGCGAAGCGCGAATTTATGGAGATAAGGGAGTGATACAAATAAATAGTCGCTGGCATGAGCCGACCTCAATAACATGGTATCCGGAAGAAGGAGAACCGCAGGATTTTTTCTTTGAATTTGATTCCTTTGGTTATAAGCATGAAATCATCGAAGTTCAAAATTGTCTAGCTTCTAATAAAATAGAAAGTGAAGATCTTTCCTTTGACTTTTCTATTGACCTAGCAGAAGTCATGGATAACATTCGAATACAGGCTGGCATCTTCTATCCGATGTATGACCACTTTACAGAAAAGGAGATTGCCACCAAGGCAAATAACTTCTCGCAAAATTAATATCCGTCTGTTTCGTTTTTTCTTAGATACCTACTTTTGGCATAAATATTGCAAATTTCCATATATATCAGATTAATTAATATCTGACAAAACTGATCAACCGCTGATTTAGATATCAGTTAAGAAATATTTTATTCAATTCCAGACCTGAGTACTTTTGTGCTCGGGTTTTTTATTGCTCAGAATTGTCGATAGTAAAAACTTAGGGCTTTAATAATCTAAGGCGTAGACGATTTGAAGTTGATGAGAAGAACCGACATCTGGTCCAATATTCGAAAAGGCATAGTCATACATATATCCTAATCTGAATTGTCGATCATATCCGCCGGTGTAGGTTATAAATCCTGTCTCGAGATGAAAAGAACCATTTGTAGAGCCTCCTGTTCCGAGGTAGAAATTTTCCGTAAACAAGAATCGAATGTTTAGATC
>CALGJW010000096.1 GCA_937930025.1 uncultured Saprospiraceae bacterium
GTTCTACTAGTACATATAAGCCCCAATATGTCCCGTTTAGATAAACTTTAGTATAGGCTGTTCGCGCTGCGTCGACTCCCGATTTGTTCAAAACATCGTAACATATTTTGTCTCTTAAAAGGGATGGATCACCTTCCCCATTATTAAGATTGACCTTCTTCAGTCCATCATATTTTTTCCCAGGCACAAACTCGTTGAAGTCAAGTTTAATTGATTTTTTAAATTCTGGATACCAAAAAGAAGAAAAGCCTTTTAATCTTACTCCAACCGAGTCTATTATTTCTCCATCTATCATAACACTTGCCATGATGTATGGCACATCCAAAGAAGAGCTATAGTTGGAAATCAATGTCGACCAAACTTCAGGGTCGTCTGAATCAATATAAATTTCATGAATTATTCCATTTTCAAAAAGTGATTCTCCTTGAGCCAAAATAAAATGAAAATTGACGAAGGATAATAAAATGAGAAAAGAGTATCGGCATTTTTTCATACTTAAAAGATTGTGGTCTATGGGTCTTGACGCTATATCACTAGGAATGAGTATGGAAGATAACTAATTAATAGGTAAGGTTTCGAATTCTATGACTTGCAATAGGTAATTTTTAACATATACAACACTTATGTAATGTATAGGCGAACTAGCGGATAGATTGGAATGTTATATTAAAAGAATACTGCTGAAAGGGTTTAATAATCAATCTTCCCTTCCTTCTTTTTCCAATCCTCAAACAATTGCACGCTTTCTTCTACTCGATCTTGAATAAAAGGAATCTTTCGCTTTTCATAATCTAATTCCAGTTCCTTATATATAAAGGCATCATCAAAACCGGCATCAGCGGCATCTACTTTTGAAGCTGCAAAAAATACCTTTTTCGGGCGCGCCCAATATATAGCTCCCAAACACATTGGACAAGGTTCACAACTTGTGTACAATATGCAATCCTCCAATTGAAAACTATTCAATTTTTTACAAGCCAATCTAATGGCAGTGACTTCTGCATGGGCGGTTGGGTCATTGGTAGAAGTGACTTGATTACAGCCTTCAGAAATTATTTCTCCGTTTTTCACAATGATAGCTCCGAATGGACCACCTATCTCGCCATTCATTCCTAAACTACCTACTGCCACTGCTCTTTTTAAAAAATCTTGATGACTCTCCATTTAATAATTTTTTATGCTTCATTAAAAATGAAAGTTAATCATAATATTAAAAAATAGCCCGTCAATGTTTCGACATACTTTCAGAATGATATTCCCAAACAACCTAGATATTCTTTATTCAACAAATTAAAAAAGACATGGTTGATATTAAAATCAATTGGTCGGTCAATGAATTTCAAGCGTATATATTGCTTTATTGTTCTAAGTCGAATTTCTTTGGGAAAGAGCAGGAACTGGCCATTATCAAAGAATTTGTGAACGACAAACAACTTTTTAATTTGAAAAGAGAATTTAATAAGGATAGCCAATACATTAGAATTGGAAAAATTATCAAAGCCGCAGAACTATTAGAATTGAGCTCGGCTGAAAGAAATCAACTATTGGAAAAGGTAAAGTCCCTCTTTTTAGTTGATGGACATTATGATATTTTCGAAAAGAAACTGATGAAAGAATTGAATAAATTACTAGTTAAACCTTCGATGATTCTATAACCCAATTATCCCCAATTAAATTTATTCACTTCATTCGTACAATTTTCACTATTTTCCACCAAACAAAAGGAAAATGGAACCAATCTTTACAAATGACGCTGTAGTATTAGGTATATTATTAGTGTTATTGGCACTAGTCTTTACTACTTCTTCCAGTGATCACCCGATCTGGAAAAAATTCTATACTTACTGCCCCCCGCTTTTACTTTGCTATTTTTTACCAGCCTTGATGCACTGGCCATTAGGATTGATATCTGGCGAAGGCTCGCAATTGTACTTTGTGGCATCTAGATATTTGCTTCCTGCTTCCTTAGTTCTTCTTTGTTTGGGAATCGACTTTCAAGGAATTATCAATCTAGGTTGGAGGGCTATCGTAATGTTTTTAGCCGCAACGATCGGAATTATTATTGGAGGCCCTATCGCCCTGTTGTTAATTAATTCAATTTTTCCTGATCTCATCGCAGCCAACAATGATGAACTTTGGCGTGGACTTTCTACGGTGGCTGGATCTTGGATCGGGGGAGGAGCGAATCAAGCAGCAATGAAAGAAATTTTCGAAGTAGGAGATGATTTATTTGCAACCATGATAATAGTCGATGTAGTAGTCGCAAATATATGGATGGGCTTTTTGTTATATGGCGCTAATATTAGTGATAAGATCGATGGATGGTTGGGAGCTGATGCTAGTTCCATAGAGTCTTTGAAAAAGAAGGTAGAAGACTACCGCGAAAGTATAAGTATGAAGGAAACCACCACCACGGCATTTAAAGTTTTAGGAGTTGCCTTTGGTGGAGTTGCACTAGCACATTGGGGTTCAGATGTGATTACGCCATGGCTGGAAAATAATTTTTCAGAAAGATTAAGCGCTTTAAGACTAGATTCATTAATGTCTAAATTTTTCTGGTTAATTGTAATCGCGACAACTGTTGGGTTGGTACTCTCAGCAACTAAATTGAGAAAACTTGAAGGAGCAGGCGCTTCAAGATATGGATCGGTTTTTATTTACATTCTTGTTGCCACTATTGGAATGAAAATGAACCTGGGAGAAGTTTGGGAAAATATAGGATTGTTTGCAATTGGAATCACTTGGATGCTAGTACATGTGATTATTTTATTACTAGTGGCTAAATTGATAAAAGCACCTTTTTTCTTTGTGGCCGTTGGATCTCAGGCCAACGTAGGTGGCGCGGCCTCAGCCCCAGTCGTAGCCTCAGCCTTTTCATCAACATTAGCCCCCGTTGGAGTATTAATGGCAGTTCTTGGATATGCTTTAGGAACCTATGGAGCAATTATTTGCGCGTTTTTAATGCAAGGGGTGGCAGGTGGATAGTGTGAAAAATAAATATGAGCAATAAAAAAATTAGAATCCAAAAAACCGAAGTTCTATCAGACAACTGGTATACGCTAAATAAAATAACTTTTGATTTTCAAAAGGAAGATGGCTCTTGGGAGACCCTCTCTCGGGAGGCATATGACCGAGGTAATGGAGCAACTATATTACTATATAATCAGAAAAATAAAACAGTAATTCTCACAAAACAATTTAGATTGCCCACTTATGTAAATGGCAATGAGGATGGCATGTTGATTGAAACTTGCGCAGGATTATTGGATAAAGATAATGCGGAAGATTGCATTCGAAAAGAAACCGAGGAGGAGACGGGATATAAAATTTCGAAAGTCAAAAAAATATTTGAGGCCTATATGTCGCCCGGTTCAGTTACCGAGTTGGTTTATTTTTTTGTAGCTGAATACACCAAGGATATGAAGGTCAGTGAAGGAGGAGGATTGGAAGAAGAACAAGAAAATATCCAAGTACTGGAATTAGATTTTGACAAGGCTTATGATATGATTCGCTCTGGAGAAATTAAGGATGGGAAAACGATAATACTTATGCAATATGTCAAATTGCAGGGCTTAATTTAGAAAGCTACTTTTCTTTAAAAATATAAGGGGAAAACAATGGGGTTCTTCCCTGGTAATTTAACTTTGGAATAATTGCTTTGGAAAGGTTACTCCGACTTCGGATTCATAAAGTGATTCTTGTTTCGGAATCGGACGATGGCTGTATATAAAACACCAAGAAGTAGTATACCAAGTACACTAACGGCAACCAGTCCTACGGGAGATCCTTCGACTAAATCTGGCTTATTAAAAATTCCCCAGAGCGCCCAAAGGAAAACTGTTACAAAAGGAGTGTCTCCTTCTTTCCATAGGACAAACATACCAACTAAGCCAACCACAAGCAACATGATCATCGTCCAAAAATCTGGCGATTGACCAAACATTCCCCATCCCATGTTGGTAAGAAAAACAGCCGTATTTGCTATCAAGGCTACTGAAATCCAGGCCCAATAAATACTGAAAGGAATACAAATGGCAAAAGTAGTATTCGGTGAATCTTCTAACCAATTTTGATCAACGATTGAATATATTTTGTAAAGGCTAAACCAAAGCAATAACATTAAGACGAGTGATACACTGATCAGTTGGCTATGCCACATCAAAATCCAGCTGATATTTGCGACACAGGAAACAATAAACCAAGGCCCTATCATCTGAATGACCTTTGTACTTTTCGCATCGGCTTGCGACAAGCCCCATGCTAAATAAGTAGTGAAGGCTATTAGTCCTAAGTAGATCAATCCCCAAATTCCAAATGTGAATCCAGCTGGTGTGAATAGAGTAGGGTATAAAGCAGAAAGCTCTCCTGTGTTCAAGCCACCAATCGGTAATGCGTTCGCCAAATAATTTACGACTAGCGTCGCAATTAAAAAAAGAATATTCAGCGTATGTAACGTTTTTACATTCATTTTTTGCAAGTGGTTATTTAATCGAATTATTTGTTGAATGGATAATTTATTCCGCTTCAGGAACATCCATCCTAAAACCTATACGCTTTGCAGGCTGATTGTCATCATCATCATAATCTTCCCACTTCGTAACTTCCTTCATAAATTCTTCCATATGTCTTACGAAAAAAGGTTCTTTTATTTCTTCTGGACGATAGATAGCAATCGTTTTTGGCGGCTGAGGTTCTCCGTAATTTTCTATGGTTGGATAGATAATCAGCACGATTATCTTACCATTGAAAAGCTGCTGATAAACTAATGACCCTTTTGCTTTAATTAAGGGTCTTTTTAGTTCGTCATTGACCTTTTGGTAAATACCTGACTTTCCCTGCCCAAGAGAGCAAACGATGGCTTCTAAATTTAGGAGATCTTTTTTTATCTCTACTTCCGCATCAAGACCAATTTCCTTAATCATCGTTTCTAACGAATTAATGATCTCATCTCGAAAAGAAGCATTCCAAACCTTTCGATAGGCCTCCGTATTTTCTAAGATTTCTTTGTATTGTTCAACTTTTCTTTTTAACCCCGATAAATCTTCCATCTGTACTATTCGTTATTTTTGCGAAAGATAGGAAAAATGGCTGATTCGATAATTCAACTCATTTTAATCTACCAAGTAAATTTCTTTGGCACGTCCATCTGGATAATAAAAGCCATCTTCAGAAAAAATACCATCTTCTTCCAACATAATTCTTATGATTTTATTCCATTCGGTAATTTCTGAGGCCGCATTTAATTCAATGGAATAAGCAGTATTATAATACATTTTGTAATCCCCTCTTCCGACGGTGGCACCTTGGTTATCCCACATGCCTATGGTAGGCCCAGCAGCATGCCCATGAAACCCTATGGGATGTGTATATATAGAGGCGTTAATATTTTCAGCTGCGGCTTGCGCCAATGCATCCTCCAAAATTTGATTGCCTGATTTTTCTATATCAAAATTTGCTGTCAAAATATCCTGAACCCGATTTGCCTTTTTAAATGCCTTTTGTAAAAAAATAGGAACGGAGGTTTCACTTGGATGAGGAACATAAAAATGTTGTTGCTGATCCGTATTAAGTCTCAAGTATGTTATTCCGAAATCCACATGTAATAAATCACCATGTTGAATAATTTGAGTCCCCTTTCTTTTGCTAAAAGATCTTAAATGGTCAAATTTTTCTTCATCCTTTCTTTGAATAGAAACAGAGGGGTGAAACCATGTTTTTAATCCTAGGTCTACTACTCTTTGGCGAAGCCACCAAATGACATCTTCTGTAGTTGTTTTCCCTGGTGTAATCACAGCTTTGGAAAATGCCTCTCTTAAAATACCATGGCCAATTTTACAAAGCTGCGGATAGATTTCAATTTCTTTTTTAGATCTAGTTTCTAGCCAGCCTATGGCTAAATCTTCTGCAGAACATATTTTGTCATGAAATCCCTCAGGAAGTTTTGCTAAAAACTCTTGATATTCTGTCTTGACTAAACCATCTGCAAGTCCAAAATCTTTTGAATAGTTTAATCCTATTTTTTGGGGATCTTTTTCCTTAATGTAATTTACTAGCGCTTCCCATTGATCTGGATATACATCAATATTCCATTCTCCTTTCAGCAATTTTCCAACACTATATCTAGCAATAGCTACTTTTTCAGTTGCCCCGTCTTCTTTTTGAGAAAAAACAAAAATGGTTCTTCTACGAGCGGATAGCCATGCGGAAGGTAACATTGTTTTCATTACAGGATCTTCATTGTATTCTCTCGAAATTAAAATCCAAAGATCAATTCCTGTCCTTTTCATTAAATTTGGCAAAAGAGAATCTATGCGGTAAGTTAGCATATCATCCACCCAAACAGCCCGATCTTTCACAGGCATAATCCAACTTGGATCCACTTGGGAAAATGAGCATTTTACAATCGCAAATAACAGTAGGTTTAGAACAATAATTTTTTTCATGCAAAATATTTTTTCTGCTTTAGATCATGTTGTTTTGGGAGTTCCCGAATTAAAGGCAGGCATGGATTACATCGAAAGATTAACTGGTTGCAAACCGGTCGATGGCGGCAAACATGATCAATTCGGTACTCAAAATGCCTTGCTAAAAATAGGAAAACTATGCTATCTAGAGATTTTAGCTCCGGATCCCAGTAATCCAAAGGAAGAAAAACTCTGGATGGGTCTTTCTGATTTGACTCATCCAACCATTACGCGATTTGCCGTTAGATCTTCAAATTTGGAAAAGGACTCAAATATTCTCAAAAGTTATAATTCTAACCATGGAAATTGTCTTGCAGGAAGAAGAGAAAAAGCAGATGGTAGCCTTCTAGAATGGCAACTTAGCCTGCCTTTGGCACTACCAAAGGTAAGTTGTATTCCATTTTTAATAGACTGGGGAGTCACTCAACATCCAAGTGATTCATTAGCTTTAGGCTGCAATCTGACGAAAATGGCTCTATTTAGTCCTGATTCCATTAGTCAAAATGCTATCTTTGCACAACTGAATCTTGAATCTCTAATCCAACCTGGATTAAAAAGAATTGAACTCACTTTAGAGTGCCCAAAAGGAACCATTAAACTGTCTTAAGTTGGCCCTGAAAAGTCAACAAAATGGGACGAACTACGTAAAAATACCTATGTTATTAATCGGTTGAACCAGAAACACTAAGAATATGGCTCATAATTGACTAAAAAGATCAAATCAATATCCTTTTGTGAGACTTTGGTGATATTTGAATATTAATTTTGAAACTGTTTATAAAAACCTAAAACTGAACATGTTTAGATTATTTACACTTCCATTCGGAAAAACCTTTTTCTTGTTTTTAGCTCTAATTTCTTCCGGATTTGCCTTTGCAGGTACCGTTGATGGAGGAAATTTGGCTATAGTAGGTGGGGCAACCCAAATTGAAATATGTGCTGGAGATGATGTTTCCGATGCATTCAATACTACACTAACAGACACTATTGCCCCAAGTTCTGCATGGGTAATAACAGACACCTTTGGGATTATTATTGCCGTTCCAGCAGGACCTCCTTTTGACCTTGATGGTGCTGGACCAGGTGTTTGCCTCATATTGCATATAGCATATGAAGGCCCATTAACTGGATTAAATGTAAATGGTAATCTTGCAAATATTACAGGATGCTATGATATCTCTAATGCAATCGTAGTCGACCGAAGTGGGGTCGATGGCGGAAATATTAGTTTCGCTGGAGGAGAGACCTTGGTCGAAATTTGTCAAGGTGATGGTGTTCCTGATCCGTTAGATGTTGTTTATACAAATAACCCTCTGGGGGATTTTACGGTATGGATAATATCAAACCCCGATGGTGAAATTTTAGATATTCCGACTGCTCCACCTTTTGATTTTGAAGGCAATGGAGAAGGAGTTTGTTTGATTAGAGGATTGAGTTACAATGGAGCTATTGGCAATCTGGCCATTGGAAATAATATTGATTCATTGCAAGGTTGTTTTGGTTTAACAAATCCTATTTCGGTTAAACGAAACGCTGTCAACGGTGGAAATCTAACTACCTCAGCAGGAGAGACACAACTTGCCATTTGTGCTAGTGATGGACAATCAGATGCATTCAATGTAACCTTAACACAAAATACTGGAGAAGCCGGAGATTGGGTAGTTACGGATCCAACCGGATTGATTTTGGAAATTCCTGCTACTCCTCCATTTGAATTTGAAGGAACAGGATCAGGAACTTGTCAGATTTGGTTCGTCGCCTTTAATGATACTTTGATGAATCTTACAGTCGGAAATAATGTAAGCCAAATAGTTGGTTGTTATGATTTTTCAAATCCCATTACTGTTAATCGTGATGGAGCGGATGCAGGTTCAATTGCCTTCACGGATGGATCTACCGTTATTGATGTTTGTGTGGGAGACGGAAATCCAGATCTCGTGGATGTGGATTTAAACGCAATGCTCGGAGGAATTAATCGATGGTTAATCACTGATCCGAATAACAATATCCTAGATCTCCCTGTAGAACCGCCTTTTGATTTTGAATCAGCAGGAGCTGGTCAATGCTTAATTCATTATGTCAGTCATTGCGCTGGAGTTTCTGGAATTGCGGTAGGAAATAATATTTCAGATATCACAGGTCTATTTGATATATCTAATGCATTAACGGTAAATAGAACAGGAGTTGCTCCTGGAGCACTAGAAATTCTGGGCGGTGGAAATAGTATTTCTATTTGTGCAGGAGATGGTATTTCTGATGCATTCGATGTTACGTTGACTGGAAACATCGCTTCTAATAGTGCATGGGTAATAACTGATCTCAATGGAGATATCCTGGGTTTACCAGCCGGACCTCCATTCGACTTGGATGGTGCAGGTATTGGAACCTGTTTAATTTGGCATTTGGGATATGAAACTGGACTGACAGGTTTGACGGTTGGCGCCAATGTTGCTTTACTTGATGGTTGCTATGTTTTTTCAAATGAAATTACAGTCATTCGCGATGACCCAAATGGCGGTCAAATTCAATTTTCAAATGGAAATACTCAAGAGACTATTTGTTCCGGTGATGGAAACGGAGATCCATTGGATGTGGATTTGGTTGGAAACAGTGGAACAAGTTCGGCTTGGGTGATTACTGCCCCTGATAGTACAATCCTAGATCTTCCCGCTGGCCCTCCTTTTGATTTAGAAGGAGCGGGTGCAGGCACTTGCTATATATATCATATTAGCCATGGAAATGGATTAAGTGGATTAACAGTTGGTGCTCAATTGCAAAACTTGGCTGGATGTTTCGAAATTTCAAATGGTATAAGCGTAGTTCGAGAAGCAGTTTCCGGAGGAATGTTAACCTTGATAGATGGCAATGATCAAACTTTTATTTGTGCTAATGACGGAATCTCTGATGCATTCAATGTAATCCTTACTAATACCACAGGAGACAGTACGGCTTGGGTTATCACTGATCCCAATGGAAATATATTAAACTTAGCAGCAAGTCCTCCTTTCGATTTAGAGGGTGCTGGAGCAGGCCAATGTTTAATTTGGAATATATCTTATATGACTGGATTGACAGGTTTAGCTGTTGGCAACAATGTCAATGGCTTAGTCGGTTGCTATGATTTTTCAAATGACATTACCGTTTTTAGAGAAGCACCAGAAGGTGGAACTTTAGCATTGGCAGGTGGAGGAACAATGCTTAGCATTTGTGCCGGTGATGGTATCTCAGATGCTTTTACTCCTGTTATTACTAATAATGTAGGCGGATCGACAAGTTGGATAATTACTGACGCAGCTGGAACCATTTTAGATTTACCCGCTGGACCACCATTTGATTTAGAAGGGGCTGGACCTGGCCAATGTTTAATCTGGCACCTTAGTTACGGAGTAACTTTGAGCGGTTTAACAATTGGAGCTGATGTGAATAATCTTTCCGGATGTTTTGCATTATCGAATTCTATTACGGTAGACCGAACAGGAGTAGCTGGGGGAACTTTAATGACTACAAATGGTCAAACGGAAATAGAAATTTGTTCCAACGATGGGGTTTCCGATGCGTTCAATGTTACTCTAACAGGTAACAGCGGAACAAACTCAAGTTGGCTTATCTCAGATGTAGCTGGAAACATTCTTGATTTACCAGCAGGACCTCCATTCGATTTGGAAGGAGCTGGGCAAGGAATATGTATCCTTTATAATGTAACTTATGAAACTGGATTGACTGGCTTAACTGTAGGAGCAAATACAAGTGGCTTAAGTGGTTGCTTTGCTTTTTCAAATCCTATTACAGTGATTCGAACTGCTCCTACAGGTGGACAACTAGTGCTACTAGGAGGAGGGATGTCTATCGATATCTGTGCTGGAGATGGAAGCCCCGACCTTATTGACCCAGTGCTATCAGGTAATCAAGGAACAGAAAGCGCTTGGATAATTACGGACCCTGCGGGAATTATTTTGGATTTGCCAATGGCACCTCCATTTGATTTAGAAGGCGCAGGTAATGGACAATGTCTGATTTGGCATTTAAGTTATGGAGGTATTATTGGCGGCTTGGCCATTGGTCAAGATGTAAATATTATGATCGGTTGTTATGAATTGTCAAATTCAATTACGGTCAACAGAGATGGAGTTGACGGTGGTGAGTTGTCAACCTTAAACGGAGATACGAGCTTAAGTATATGTGCAAACGATGGTGTTTCTGATCAGTTTGATGTCAATCTGATTGCCGTGGAAGGAGATAGTAGCGCTTGGGTAGTAACCGATCCACTTGGAAATATTTTAGGATTACCCCTTAGTCCACCGTTTGATTTAGAAGGTGCAGGTCAAGGCACTTGTAGTATTTGGCACTTAAGTTATTCTACAGGATTAACAGGACTTGGAATTGGAAATAATATTTCTGGCCTGAGTGGCTGTTTTGATTTCTCAAATGCTATTGAAGTGATTCGTGATGCACCAGAAGGTGGACAGTTGATGTTGCCCACTGGTGGATCCACAATTGATATTTGTGCAGGAGATGGAATGCCGGATGCAATTACACCGTCTCTTCTGAATAATATGGGCGCAAATAATGCTTGGGTCATCACTGATCCAAA
>CALGJW010000097.1 GCA_937930025.1 uncultured Saprospiraceae bacterium
ATCTTTGCATTGTAAATAATAACAAAAAAAGGTCACAACAAAAACAAAAGCCTTTCTACTAACTACATTAAATATTATAAGACATGATGACACGATTAAAGCTATTCCCGACATTACTACTACTTTTTATGGCTCAGTTAGCTTGGGCTACAGATGGTGGTACCTTTGAGATTAAAGTATTGGATGAAAATTCTTTCTTATTTTCTCTAGAAGCATCAACTACTGAAACAATTGAAATTTCAATACGTGATGAATTTGGCCAAGTTTTTCATTCAGAAACAGTGAAGAATTCGAAAGTTGAGGCTAAGAAATATAACTTGAAGCAGCTTCCTGAAGGAAATTACAACTTCTTGGTAATGTATGATCAGCATATCAAAATTCAAGAAATTGCGAAAAATTCCGAAGGGATTCAGATCAATGCCGAAGCGATGAAAACGGTATACTTCCCAACTTTTGTGGAGAAAGCTGGTTATTTGGACATGGACATATTTTGCAACCCTGAGGTGGAGTATTACATTCAAATTCAAGATAAAGAAAACAATACACTTTACGATGAAAAAATAGATGCTGCAGTTAATGTTCAACGTAGATTTAACTTAACAAAATTGGAAGCTGGAGAATATGAAGTGGTTGTACAACTGCGTTCAAATTTCTTCAGAGAATTGCATACAAAGAAGGTTGTTGTATCTCCTTCCATAGTTGCTGTTAATTAAGAGTTCAGAGTAGAATAATTTCCGCTAGCAGTCTTTGGCATTTCTTTGATGATTTTTATCGGATGAGGAATTCTGAAGGCTGCTTTCTTTATTTAGTCCTTAGGTTTTAGCTTCTAGCTTTTTAGCAATTAGCAATTAGCAATTAGCTTTTAGCTTTTAGCAATTAGCCTTTAGCTTTTAGCCATTAGCGTCGATGACTTGTTTCTTACGTTATCGACGGTAATCGCTAAAGACTAACCGCGCTTAAAGCAATACCTTTTTAAACTGCTTACGATAGTCAGATGGACGTTCGCCTGTTATTTCTTTGAAGAGGCGATTAAAGTGAGAAAAATTATTGAAACCAGTATCGAAGGCTACATTTGTAACACTCAGTTCTTGTTCAGACAATAATTTGCAAGCTTGTACGATTCTAATTTCGTTAACGAATCGAGTAAAATTCTTTCCGGCTATTTTTTTGAAATATCTACAAAAGGAAGGGACGGTCATATTTGCGATGTCTGCAATTTCTTGCAAAGGAATAGCTCTGGTATAATTATTTTGTACAAAGGAATAGACCTTATTGATTCTATCATTATCTCCTTGCTCAACTTCAAAAGTAAATCCGGCGGCATTCAATAATGTACTTTCTGAAGACTTGGCCATCTCTTGGAGTATATTCAATAATTCTATGACTCGAGCGAAGTTATCTAATTGAACAAGACCTTCGAGTCGTTCGCCAATTCGCTCTTTAGCTTCTCCATGAAATGCGATTCCCGATTTTGCTCTTTCCAATAATTGACGAATGGCCTTCATCTCTTCCAATTCAAACATACCATTTCCTAAGCCATCGTTGAACTGCACAACTGTCTCTGTCTTATTTCTAGTCAATCGATCTGTAAATCCGAAGTGTGGCAACATAGAGCCGATCAAAACAAGATCGCCAGAGTGATAATAAGAGATATGATTTCCGATATGTCTTTTTCCCGCTCCTCCTTTTATGTAAACCATTTCAATTTCCGGATGAACATGCCAAAAGGGTGGCTTGTTCCGCTTGGACGGTTGATCGTAATGCTTCACCGTAAATGAACTTCCGAATCCAGGGCTTACCCTCTCTAAAGCCGGTCTACTTGCTGTTTTCATATAATAGAAAAAATTAATAGCAAAATTATAAGGGATACGGGTTTAAGATCTATACAGAATTACCCCAAATATGCAGTATTTTAACCTTGATCGCTAATTATTTGAGGAATTGGGGTTAAATGAGTGGAGGTTATTCAATTGTCATTTGCGCAATTGTCTTCGACGCAATTGCCTTTGGCGCAATTGCCTTTGGCGCAATTGTCTTGCAGACGCAATAATTCAATTGTCTACGACGCAATTAGTTCAATTCCTTTCGGAGCAATTAGTTCAAGGACGATAGAACGGTGAGGCAATTCGCTGCGCGGCAATGTAGGTCAATTGTCTACGACGCAATGCCTTTGGCGCAATTGTCTTTCAGACGCAATTAGTGCAATTCCTTTCGGAGCAATTAGTTCAAGGACGAATAAACGGAGAGGCAATTCGCTGCGCGGCAATGTAGTTCAATTGTCTTCGACGCAATAATTCAATTGTCTTTCAGACGCAATTAGTTCAATTCCTTTCGGAGCAATTAGTTCAAGGACGAAAATACGGTGAGGCAATTCGCTGCGCAGCAATGTGGTTCAATTGTCTACGACGCAATGCCTTTGGCGCAATTAGTTCAAGGACGATAGAACTTGTTTGCTGGAATGGTTCTTTTGCCAAGTTCTATTGTCCTTCAATAGTTTGAAAAACAACATTCAATTATTCACCTGCGTAGCGCAGTAGGCCTGCATGCCAATAGGTATGGATAGCAGTGGAATCGAAGATTGGAGCAGAAAGCCCGGCCCGAAGGACTGCCCTACTTATTACTTGCAAATTATTTCAAAATCAAATTGATTCTAGGTAAAGTGTTTCAACTTTCTTTCGTGCCCATGGCGTCTTTCTTAAAAATTTCAGGCTTGATTTAATAGAAGGATCAATTTGGAAACAGCGAATATTAATTCTATTTCCTAATTCTTCCCATCCATATTTAGCCTCCAAAATTTCTAGCATTTCATTTAGCGTAACTCCATGAAGCGGATTATTTTTTTGCATATTTTCAGTCATTGATCATTAATTTCTACTTTCATATCTTCCTTCATTAAGTCCTTTTAATAACTTAAATCCTAAAGATAGAATGGTATTTCCTTCCTCACTTATATTCGATAGAATTATTATGGATTTTTTCTTATCTGGTTGTAACAAAATCAATGATGCAAATCCGCCGGTTTGGCCAGCATGGAAATAACAATACGGACTACCGTTTTTTCGATTGTATATCATCCAACCTAAGGCCTGATCAACATTTTTTCTTGGTTGACTAAGGATCTTCTTTGATTGCAAAGGAAACACTATATTCTCTACATCATAGCATGATATTGTGTATTTAGATAAGTCATTAGTATTTGAAATAATCCCTCCAGCAGGAGCAATAGCATTTAAATCCCAATAAGAAGTAGGTTCTCCTTTTGAATTCAAACCTTGCGCTTTCTTTCCGTTTAGTTTCCCGCGATCAATACCAGAATATTTCATGTTTAAAGGTTCGAAAATATTCTTTGTAAGAAGTTCCTCAAAAGTCAAATTAATTTGGTGAGCAAGAATGTAACCTAAAAGAGATACACCATAATTTGAATACATCCATTTATCAAATGATTCTTCGGAAACTTCAATATTAGATTGTAAATCAGCTAACATCAATTTTTCTGTATATGACTTATAGGGATTGATACTATCAACTAAGGGGTTGAAAAAGTATTCAGGCATGCTGGGTAAACCTGAAGAATGGGATGCTAATTGTTCTAAAGTAATTCCATTTTTGTTTTTAAGATCAAATTCAAAAACATCCATTAATTTTTGACTTAGATTTGTCTTTTTGGCCTGAACTGATTGTACTAAAAGATCTGAAGTAAAGACCTTTGTGATCGATCCAATTTCAAACAACGTCAGTTTATTACTTAATACTTCTAATTTTCCCTGAACATTCTTAGCTCCGTAAAATGATACGGAATCTCCTGAAGTAAATGCGACCGACATCTCTGTTTTTTGAGGAAATTCAAGAATAGCCTCATCAATTAAATTTGTAATTGAGTGGTCAATATGAATTGTGGGAATCCTTTTTTCTGAATCTACTTTTTTAGTGTTTAAGCAAGCTTGTGTTGTTATTATTAAAAGAAGAAGCAGTTTTTCAATCAATGACATAACTTTTAATTTGATTCAGTAATAGTAATCAAATTCACTATTCAATTTTGTTAATGACTTTTAAAGGCATTAAATAGCATACTTTTATCCTGACCATCACTAGTATTAAGCAACTGAAACGTTTTGTGATTCAAGCCGTTCCTTATCCTTACATCCCGCTTAAATCAAACGACGCAATTTCAATAAACGAGTATTGAAATTGCGTCGAATAGTTTAGAAAATACTTTTGGAGTGTTGAATTTATTGGACGACAATTTTTCCTGTCGTTATAAATCCTTGGTCCGAAGTAATTGTAAAAAAGTAGATGCCACTGATCAAGTTCTTTTTATGGAATGTGATGTTGGCGGATTCAAATTTTTCTTGGCGGATTAACTGGCCATTCACATTATTGAGCGACAGCACAAATTCTTTGGCATCATGATTCTCGATGCTAATAATTGCACGATCTTGTAATGGGTTTGGAATGACAGAGACCGTTACATTTTGAAACTCGGTTTGCTCATTTGTACCCACAGAAATAGTAATGAAATCAATTCCCAGTCTATGGTAGGTTTCATTGGTGTAAATGGGTTCGTTGAAATCAAAATAAATGGCAGCATCGTTGGTGATCACTGTTTCTAAAGGCGTAAGTCTTTTGGGGATAATACTAAATTCAAAAAATCCGTTTGATCCTGGTTCGTTCACATTGCTATCTGGCAGCATGATATTATTAAAGGTGTAGACTAAAATATTTTCTCCGACCACATCTAGATTATAAGCATGACTACTGGCACCTTCTCTAAAGGTAGTGATATCTAAATTACTATCTAAGGTATCTCGAACAACGACAGTGAAAGCGGTATCTGTTCCTGTATTTTGGAAGCGCACTCTGTACTCTATTTTTGTCTCGGGTAAAATATAATGTTCTACGCCATAGCCTAAAGGCAATCCACGTTTGTCATTCGGATCATAAGAATTTACGATTATGGGACAATCAATATCCACGTAAGGATCAAAATCATCTAAAGGGAATTGAGTTGCAAAGCCGGTACTAAACTCGCCATTGGTATCCGTACCACAGCCTTCCACAAATGCAAGCGGCATAGAATTTCCTGGCGCATTTGCTACCTGTTCTAGACTCATGATATAAGTTGCGCCATTGGCATTGAAGGGTAAAGTGTAATCTTCTGTAGGTGCCAAATTTGGAATGGAATCTTGCATCATTAATACTGCATCTTCCACTATGAAATAGGCTGGTCTTGATGGCGTTGTAGCGGTTCCAATATTTTCAACAGTAAAAGAAACAATTTCATCTATTTCATTACAATTAGGGGTTAATCTTAAAAATGCACCTGACCAACCAGCAGGAGTTTCACAGGGATCTTGTGGGAAGGCATTAAACTCTATACAAAATGCGGCATCTAACGGAGCATCACAGGCCAGCTCTAAGCCTATTTGGAAATTACCACAAGCCAAAGGATCAACATCTCCTAATTCAAAAGTGACGATCTCACCATTAATCGTATAGGGTATTGTGCTAGAATTCAATGTATAATTACCCCCTAAGTTCAATTCCAAATATGCGTTCTCTGCTACAATAGAACCATTGTTACAATATTGAATAGCAACGGGACGCTCAAAGCAGGGACGAGCTACATTCATCACTCCGCTGACAGACATATTCGTGCAATTCAGTTGCTTACTAATGGCAAAATTATTCGTTTCGAAATTGTTAAAATCTAGAAAATCAAAAGTGATATTATTTTCACAAGCTACCCATATGTCGTTAGGTTCATGAACCGTGACTAAATAGGAACCGCTATCCACCGGTATTTGATAGTATCCATTTTCATCAGTATTGGATGAAAACAATCGATCTGTAGCTTGTGAATAAGCGGTAACAATCCAACTTTGAATTGGAGTTTCGCCGGCTTCGTGCAAACAATTTAAGTTGTCATCACCAGCAACTGTTCCAGCAATTAGATTACTATAGACAACTCCGTTGCCATCCATTCGGACAGTGAACCCTACAGGAGCTTGCGGTAATGGCGTATCATAAAACCCACTGCTAATAAATCCGCCATCAATTGCTTCTACCGACGCGCCAAAAGAAGTCGGTCCATCTTTAAATGAAATGACGGAATCAAAAATCACATTACCATTAAAATCCAATAGTGCAGTGTATGCGTCTCCTCCTGTTGGATCTGGATTATCTCCTTCAAACCCATTCACTAAAATTCCATTGCTTACTAATGAAGCGGTGCGAATAGATTTAAATCTACCATTATACCAATTAGTCTGAGTCACTAAATTTTGATTGGCCTCAAAGTGGTAAAAGTCTAAAGCTCCTAGTAATGTTCCGGAGTCATAGGTATGTTTTAGTACATAGATATCTTTAGATACTTTGTCAATTAATAATTTTTCATTGATAGTAAATCCAGTGTTATTAGAATGATCTATAGCAAGCGGAAGACTAAAAGTAGATAATTGAATACCAGCGATATCGTATTCGGTTACTGTTGTCGAATTATTGAGGTATTTAAGACAAACAAGATTACCATTGGCCAATTGCCTCATATCTGCTCCGAAGCTTCCAAATATTTCATTAGTAATATTTCCTTGAGCGTCGATAAACCCGATGGCTTCACCGCCTGCAGAAACATTTCGCAAATAGATAAAAGTACCGTCAACTTGCGGGATAAAATCATAAAAAGAAACCGGTGCGAAGTCTGCGGCAAAAGGAAATACTTTACTGAAAATAATATTTCCCTGAGCGTCGAGGGTTATCATTTTGGGTCTATTGTACGAATTAAAATCATCACCGCCATGGCAAACCACTGTATTATTCGGCATGCCGTAAATTCCAAAAAGGTCTTCATCCGGTAATCTTTTTGTCCAGATGGTTTGACCACTTCCGTTCAACTTTCTTGCAAACGCACCAAAGTCTTGTACTAAGATTCCTGATGCGAATCCGGCAATTACATAATTGCCATCTGCTGATGTCGTGAGATGATCTGCGTTTGTATATCCAAAGGAATCTTGTACGATATTTTCCCATCCTTGTGCTGCCACTTCATGAATTGAAAAGCTAAACAAAAGAACAATTGTATTTAAAAGAAGTAATTTGATGTTTTTCATGACTTGACTTATTTAGACCTCGATGAGGAGTTTTTTAATATGTTCTTGGTTGCTTCAATAATCGTTCGAACAAAAGAGATAACAATTACAAATATGCGGGCTCAACTCACTTTTTGGAACTACAAATATGCTTATTAGTGCAAATTAAAAATCAATTTACTTTTATATTTTATTCATATACAGGCTTTTATGCTACATTTTAGTTGATTTTTATTTGGCCGTTTTTATCCTTTTATGATCAAAAAATGTCTTGAAATTGACTTGAAATAGGCATTGGACACTAAGAACCTATCTAATATTTCTTCAAAAGAATCAAACCCCCACTTTTTCTAGCAGCCATTCTCTTTCAGAAACATCCTTTTCGAACAAAATCGCCTTTTTAATTTCGATCCTTTGTTTCTTGCTAAAAACCGGAGTGGTCATAATTTTACGAAGGAAGCGAATATTGTTTAAGAAATTATTTCTGTGGTAATCGCTGACCTCTCTACGTCTGATGAACTGAGTGAAGCTATCCAACAAAGATTCTAGGGTTTCAATTTCATTTAGCTCGTAGTAAATTTTGATTTGAAGCATTTTTGCAATCAGGCTATTGACCAAATCTTTGTACTCAGCTTCTTGAAGATGAACAAGGGCTTTGCCATATTCCCCTTTGGCAAACTCCAGTCTTGCTAAATTGAACATTTCTGTTTGGTGCCTTACATCTTCCTTTAATAAATACTTTTGCTTCGTAATAAAATCCTCTACCCATTCAAATTCATTTAACAACAAAGCCATTGCCACCATATTATTAAAAGTAAATCTAGTGATTCGATTATTTTCAACTAAGATGTTTTCTGCGAATCCTTCTTTGTATAATTCCCAACCTTCCCTTACATATTTTTTATCTCCTTCATTTAACTTTCTGATACAATAATTTATGCCTAATCGATAATGGCCGTTTAGATCTTCCTTGGTAAAGTGTGTTTTGAATTCAGTCAATTGTTTTTTAAATTTCTGAAAGTAGCTCAAACTATTTTCTTCACTTAAAAATCTAAAACAGTAGTAAAAAATTGCGATCGCAGGCACGTCCAGATATTTTTCATTTTCAATTTCATTAATGATATACTTTAAAAGTCCAGTATCATATTGCGTTTTATAGACAGATTGATGGGTGAGTTGTGAGCAAGCAGTTTTTAATTTTCTAATTAAATATAGTATATCATTCGTTTCAGAAATTTCTTGAAAATACAGGTTGGACGTTCTCCGATTCGATAGTGCAAATTTCATATTCTCTCTTTGGAAATCTAGAACTTGCTGATAGTATTCTTCTGTTTTTAGCGGATTTTCTTCGATTAAAGTTGCGGTCTTTTTTAAGTTACTTTGAAAACATTTATTGAGTCGTCGTTGACGAAAAATCTTTGAAAGCATCAACCTTGATTGCAATTTGTCTTTGGAGCGAAAACTATTTACTAAGTATTCTTCAAGAAGTTCAGATAGATCACTCATTAATCCTCTGATCTTCACTTCGTTGAATTTTTCTCCAGGAAATACTTGAGCGAATGAAAAATCCAATGGTGGCATCGGCTTGCCTTTGGACTTTATTTTAACCAATAGATGAAACAACTTTGCCACATCCTCCCTCAGCACAAAATAAGGGGACCTAAGGAATTTTTTCAGCCTTCGAACTTCAGAATCCGAAAGTGATATCACCATATCGTATAGTTTATAAGCACGTGTTGGTGGACGATATTTTTTCATTTATAGGGAATTCAATAGACTTATATTCAATGTTTTAACACCTATAACGTCGATTGTTATTAGCACAATAACAGCTGAGCAGGAACTTTGTTGAATATAGCAAAAAGTAAGTTAGCCTATTGAATCAAAAGGAGATCTCCACTATGACGCTCTATACTACCGTCAGATAAAAGGACCTGACATTGATATATAAAAACAGCAGGATTTAATGGCTGCCCATTCAGCATTCCGTTCCAGGAAAAATTATCAACCGAAATATCTCTATCAGCATACACCATACTTCCCCATCTATCAAAAATCTGAAAGGATAATATTTTGTCGTAAGCGTCATTTGCAAAAACTGTAAAGATGTCATTCACTCCATC
>CALGJW010000098.1 GCA_937930025.1 uncultured Saprospiraceae bacterium
ATTAGCGGGAGGAGGTTTACTGCTTAATTTTTGCTGGATTGCTTCTTGTAAATCTCCTTCAACAGAGGAGGGGACTGATCTTCCAGAAGAATGGTTTGATTTTAACGGTTATTTAAAAATTGGGGAAAATGGTTTAGTTACTATCATGTCTCCAAATCCTGAAGGTGGACAGAATGTCAAAACTTCAATGCCGATGATTGTGGCGGAAGAATTAGATATTGATT
The DNA here is from genome assembly GCA_937930025.1 of uncultured Saprospiraceae bacterium. GTDB lineage: Bacteria > Bacteroidota > Bacteroidia > Chitinophagales > Saprospiraceae > JABDJM01. The sequence goes on from CALGJW010000098.1 coordinate 225, forward strand.
GGAAAAATGTAATAGTTGAGCAGGCACCGCTAAATACAGAATTATATAAAAGGCAATTTATCGGTGGAAGCAATGCCATCAGGACAGGGTGGAAAGGATTGAGAATGGCCGGAGCTACTGCAAGGCAAATGCTTCTCGAGGCAGCTGCTCAAGCTTGGGGTGTTCCCTCTAATGAAATTATTACGGCAGCAGGAATACTAAAACATGAAAAAACAAGTAAGTCCGCAACTTATGGAGAATTAGCTGACGTAGCTGCAAAAATGCCAATTCCAGAAAATGTCCAGCTAAAAGAATTTAACACCTTTAAAATTATTGGCTCTTCCCAAAAAAATGTAGACGGCAAAAATATAGTGACGGGTAAGCCTTTGTTTGGAATTGATACTATTCAAGAAGGGATGCTAATTGCAATGATTGTTCATCCACCAGCTTTTGGATTGAAATTGAAGTCATTTGATGATACAGCGGTTAAATCAATGCCCGGCATTCGGGATGCATTCCGAATAAAAGTGTTGAAGGATGATTTTGAAAGACAGCATTTTGATACCTGTGCTTTTTTGGAACTAGTGGCTATTGTCGGAGATTCTACCTGGGAGGTAATGAATGCCAAAAAGAGCTTGTCAGTAGAATGGGAACCGTTCGAAACTTATTCGGAGGAAAAAACCTTTTACGGAGGTTCGAAGCAAACCGTTACTATTCCTGCAGGACTTGAAAATTCCTCAGACCATTTGGCCAAAATGGGAAGGATGGCATCCAATAAAGGAAAAGTGGTTCGAAAAGATGGAAACCCAGATGCTGCATTTAACAAGGCAACCAAAATAATAGAGCGTACTTATTCCGCTCCCTTTCTTGCGCATAATTGCATGGAGCCAATGAATTTTTTCGCAGATGTAAGAGAAGGAAAAGCTATGCTCTCTGGACCTTTGCAAAAAGCAGAATTGACAGAGAAAACCATTGCGGCAAGATTAGGTATTCCAATTGAAAATATAAATATAGAATTGACAAGGTTAGGGGGAGGATATGGTCGACGTTCTTATGCCAATTGGGCTGTAGAAGCGGCACTTATTTCTCAAAAAATGCAAATCCCAATAAAGCTAATTTATACTCGTGAAGATGATATGACCGGCGGAATTTACCGACCAGCTTATCAGGTTACCTATCGAGCCGCGTTGGATGCAGAAAATAATTTGACTGGAATACACATCAATGCGGGGGGTGTGCCAGAAAGCCCGCTTTATGCCAATAGGTTTCCAGCTGGTGCGGTGGACAATTACTTAGCAGAAAGTTGGACCATCAATACGAATATTACAATCGGTTCATTCCGCGCACCTCGGTCTAATTTTATAGCCTGCGCAGAACAGTCTTTCTTGGATGAATTAGCAGAAGTAGTTGGGAAAGATCCTATCGATTTTCGATTGAATTTACTGGAGAAAGCAAAGAACAATCCCGTTGGAGATAAAAATGACTATGATGCTGCAAGATATGCCGCAGTATTGAAATTAGTTCGGGATAAATCCAATTGGGAAACTACATCCTCTGATAGGAACCGAGGAGTCTCTGTTTACTATTGTCATAATTCTTATTCAGCGCAAGTTTTGGAGGTGAAAATGAAAGATGGAATTCCCGTTGTCGACAACGTTTGCTGTGCGGTAGATTGTGGAATTATTATTAACCCGGATGCTGCAAAAAATTTGGCGGAAGGAGCCATAGTGGATGGTATCGGAAATGCCCTTTATGGAGAACTAACTTTTAAAAACGGTGTTCCAGGAAAAAATAATTTTCATCAATATAGAATGATTCGAATGTCTGAAGCGCCCAAGCATATTGACGTTCATTTTGTTCAAAATAATATAGACCCCACAGGCATGGGAGAGCCAACTTTTCCTCCAGTCTTTGCTGCACTAGCTAATGCACTATATAAAGCAACAGGTAAACGAATTTACAAGCAACCGTTTATTAAGGAACTGGGGTAGAGAAATGGCAATGGAAGAATGTTGAATTCGAAATGTGTGCAACGCATTTAATATTGAGAATTAAAAATTGACCTATAACGACTTGAGATTTAAATTTGAAAATAAATAAAATGAAGTTGAAGATTTAATAGAGACTTAAGGATGGTCAACAGTCGACATTCGTATACGTTTTTCGATCACCGGTATTCGAATTCGACATTCTAAATTATTTGACCGCTTTTCAAAAAAAACAAAAAATCGCCTGTTACTAAAAAATAAATAAAATGAATACGCTAAAAACTTCCATCGGCCGACGTTCCTTCCTGAAATCTTCAGCGCTTACTGGAGGGGGAATCATGCTCGGTTTTAATTTTTTAACTTCTTGTCAAACTAAGACTGTTGAAGAAGTAATGGCTATGCCGGCAGAATGGTTTGAAATAAATTCCTATTTGAAGATTGGGGACAATGGGGTAGTATCCATTTTTACCCCTAATCCAGAATTTGGGCAAAACGTGCGGACTTCTATGCCCATGTTGATCGCAGAGGAATTGGATTTGGATTGGAAAAAAGTGATAGTTGAACAAGCGCCTTATCATCCGACGGATTACGGAAGGCAATTTACTGGAGGAAGTCGTGGGATAATGTCTCGCTGGGAACCATTGCGGATGGCGGGCGCTACTGCAAGGCAAATGCTATGCGAAGCAGCTGCGCAAGCTTGGGAAGTTACTGTGGATGAGATTACTACAATTGAAGGAGTGTTGCATCACCAGGCCTCAGGGAAATCTGCGGGTTATGGAGAGATGGCTTCTGCAGCCGCAAAGATTCCAGTACCGGAAGAAGTGAAATTAAAAGAAGTAAAAGACTTTAAGATAATCGGTAAGTCTCATAAGAATGTAGATGCTAAAGATATCGTTTCTGGCAAGCCAATGTTTGGTATGGATTATAAGAAAGAGGGAATGTTCATTGCAATGATCGAACATCCACCGGCATTCGGAATGACTTTAGATTCTTTTGATGACACAGAAGCAAAGGCAATGCCGGGTATCAAGGAAATAGTTTCTATCAAGAGCTATAAGGATGGATATGAAAAAGCAGGTTTTGATACTAATGCATTTCCTGAGATTGTTGCCATTGTCGGGAATTCCACTTGGGAAGTGATGCAAGCAAAAAAGAAATTAAAAGTAACATGGAAACCTTTTAAAGCTTACTCTGAAACGATTAATGGTTTTAGAGGGAAAACTGTAAAAAATGTTCCGGCTGGTTTGGAGTCCACTGATAGGCATAAGGCGCAAATGGAAGCATTTGCTGCAAAGCCAGGGAAAGTGGTGCGTAAGGATGGCAATCCGGATGCCGCATTTAAGAAAGCTGCTAAGATTGTCGAAAGAAGTTATTCCGCTCCGTTTTTGGCGCATAATACCATGGAGCCATTAAATGCTTTTGCGCATGTGGAAGGAGACAAAGTAATGATTGGGGCTCCAACACAAATTCCTTCTTTTATTATTCCAACTCTCGCTTCAAGCTTGGGAATTCCAGCAGAAAATATTACCATGGATTTACCGCGAATGGGTGGTGGGTTTGGACGTAAAGCTTACGGACATTATATTTTGGAAGCGGCGATGATTTCTCAAAAAGTAGCTGCGCCAGTTAAATTGATTTATTCTCGTGAAGATGATATGACTAATGGGATTTATCGGCCAGCCTATCAAGTGACCTATCGAGCGGCCTTAGATGAAAATAATAATTTGACCGCCTTGCATGTAAAAGCGGGAGGGGTTCCAGAAAGTCCATTATTTGCAAATCGATTTCCGGCCGGTGCGTTGGATAATTACTTAGCGGAAGAATGGTCCATTGATTCTAATATTACTATTGGTGCATTTCGTGCTCCGCGCTCGAATTTCATGGCCGGGGCCGAACAATCTTTTCTGGATGAAGTGTCAGAGGTTGCAGGAAAAGATCCAATTCAGTTTCGGTTAGATTTATTAAAACGAGCAAAAGAAAATCCAGTAGGAGAAAAGAATGATTATGATGCAGAGCGATATGCCGGTGTATTAGAATTAGTCAAAGAAAAATCAAATTGGGGACAAACCGAAGCAAATGTTTACCGAGGTGTGAGCGCCTATTTTTGCCATAATACTTATGCTGCTCATGTATTGGATATGACTATTGGAGAAGGAAAGCCGGTTGTGGAAAAAGTGTGCTGTGCAATCGATTGTGGGATCGTGGTGAATCCTGATGCTGCGAAAAACATGGCCGAGGGTGCTATCACTGATGGAATTGGAAATGCATTCTTTGGAGAATTGACTTTTAAAGATGGAGTGCCAGAAAAAAATAATTTTCATCAATATCGAATGATCAGAATGAGCGAAGCGCCAAAGAAAATCGATGTGCATTTTGTGCAAAACGAAATCCCACCGACTGGTATGGGCGAACCACCTTTTCCACCGATCTTTGGAGCAGTTGCCAACGCCATGTTCAAAGCGACTGGAAAGCGGCAGTATGATCAGCCGTTTGTAAGGAAGGGTGAAGTCCTTGGGTAATTTTAATTTTTTCAAATGAATAGTAAATCATTCTGTTTATTTTTTCTATTTGTAGTTTTTAGTTGTACACCGCAGCTCGAACAAGCCGATCCGTCAACATCTGTCTCTATAGCTCAAGAAAAAAGCAACGAACTTCCTTTCGGACTTTCCCTTGATATTGAAAAAAATGTAGCAGATTATTCTTTGGTTGTAGACTTAAAATTAAAGCCAGGCGATTATGTCATTTCTCCTTTTTCAAAAGATGGATTTTATGGTCAAGTTGATATTTCATTGTCAGAATCTGATCAACTTTCTAAAGGAAAATCTTTATTAGAAATTCCAAAATCCACCGCAGAATTCGACCCCATTATTTCTCAAGCGGTCAATTTTGTGAGACAAAGTACAATCTATAAACAAGAGCTGAAATTAATCAGTTCCGAAGATTTTGAGGTTCCGGGAAAAATTTGGTTTTTGTTGGAACCTATTTGTATTCCATATCAAGTAGATTTCTTAATCACCCATCAATCTGGTGTATTGACAATCAAACAAACGAAAGCAGGGATCGATCGGGTGAGCTATAAGTTGTAGTAGACATTTCGGTGTCGATTTTTCTTGGATTTTGTTTTTTATTAGGGGAAAAAAGTGAGGATTAGGCGTGCTGTAAATCATGCTGATAATTTTAAAACCGAAGGTCTACAGATTTGAAATTAGACTAAACGCTACTTGGGAGATGGGAGTTATTAATCCTCGGGGAAAAATCAATATTCCCCTGATTTTCCAGTTTGTACCCAATTTTTTTTGTAAGCCTATACCATCATTTTAGTTAAAGAAAATACGCTTTGGAGATTTACCCCTGACGTTCGGGGAAAAATCAATATTCCCCTGATTTTGTAGTTTGGTGCCCAATTTTTTT
>CALGJW010000099.1 GCA_937930025.1 uncultured Saprospiraceae bacterium
ATGCAAAAAGGTATGGATATAGAAGACAATAGAAGTACTTTTTACTAGAAGCAATATTTAGGGAAGTATTAAAAACGGGTTTGAATGTTTATTCAAACCCGTTTTTGATTTATTTTTGTAGCCATGGAAGAATTGAGCCCTTGGGAAGATATTTTGAAGCGAGCTGAAAGAAGAAATGAGTTTTCCATCAAAGATGTCATTCAACAATCCTGGGAAATCTACAAACCCCAAGCTTTCGCTTTTTCGGGTTTCACCATACTAATTTTTTGCGCTTTTCTTTTCCTAATTCCTCTTTTTGGGCAAATCGGGTACATCATTGCAAATTTTATAGTGGTTCCCTGTTTACTCGTTGGGTTTGCAACCTTCACAAGGGTTATCAAAGAATCTGCGGATCCAAGAGGCAATGGTTCAGCCCTCTTCGATGGTTTTACCCAAATGCTATCCATAGGGCTAGTTGCCATGGCAACCAACTTATTATTCACAGCATCTTTGGCTCCAACCATAATAATTCTTAACAATGCTGGATTAGGAGAAATATTAGCTGAGATTCAACAAGCAGTTCTTGCTCAAGAAACAATAGATGGCATAAACTTCAGTTTAGAGCTTTCTTTGATCAATAAAATCTTGATTTTTGCCAATATTATTTTTGCAATTTATTTGATGGTTTGCTTTTTGTGGGCTCCGCTGCTCGTTTTCTTTAAAAAAGTTCCATTTTACCAAGGAATAGAGGGTAGCAGGAAGCTTATTTCGCCTATTTGGTGGAAAATATTCAAGTTATTTGTAACTTTGTGGCTGTTCTATATACTAGCATCTTTTGGAATTTCGATGCTTTCATCTCTTTTAGGTCCGATTTTTGCATTTTTCACTACCATAGGTATGGTAGTAGGATTGCTAATCGTTATTCCGATAAGTTTTATCTCGAGCTACCTAATATTTGACTTAGTTTTCGAGTAAACAATCTTCAACCAATTGCACTACGATCACTTAGGATTATTCCTATTTTAATGAAGAAACACGCTCATTAAAAGAGCGGATTATTAATAACTCAATTTAAAAAACATCTAATGAACATTGCAGTAGTAGGAACTGGATACGTTGGATTGGTAACAGGAACTTGTTTTGCAGAAACCGGTAACAGCGTAATTTGTGTCGACATTGACGAAAAGAAGGTAGAAGCCATGAGAAATGGTCATGTACCTATTTTTGAACCAGGACTAGAATTATTATTCGAAAGAAATACAAAAGCTGGCCGTCTTAAGTTTACAACGAACCTGAAGGAAGCCGTTGATCCAGCAGATATTATATTTTTAGCACTTCCAACTCCTCCTGGAGAGGATGGTTCTGCTGATTTATCTTATATCCTTGGAGTTGCCAAAGACCTTTCTGGTATCATCACGGACTATAAAGTTATTGTTGATAAGAGTACAGTTCCAGTAGGAACTTCTGAGAAAGTTCATGCGGCTATAGCAGCAGGAGCCAGTACAGATTTGTTTGATGTAGTATCCAATCCAGAATTCCTTCGTGAAGGAGTAGCTGTGGATGATTTCATGAAACCAGATCGAGTAGTTATCGGAACCAACTCAGAAAAGGCGAGAGCCGCAATGTTGAAATTATACGATCCGTTTGTTCGTCAAGGAAACCCGATCATCTTTATGGATGAACGTTCAGCGGAAATGACTAAATATGCTGCTAATTCATACTTAGCAACTAGAATTTCTTACATGAATGAAATCGCCAACCTTTGCGAATTGGTTGGAGCAGATGTTGATCACGTAAGAAAAGGAATGGGATCTGATTCAAGAATCGGAAAGCGATTTTTATTTCCAGGTGTTGGATACGGTGGAAGTTGTTTTCCAAAAGATGTCCAAGCACTTCACAAAACAGCTAATCAATTCAACTACGATTTCAAAATTTTGAATTCAGTAATGAATGTAAACTCTATTCAGAAATTTGTTTTAGCTGATAAGCTTAAGCAATACTTTGATCATGACTTAGCTGGTAAAACAATTGCAATGTGGGGATTGGCATTTAAGCCAAACACGGATGATATTCGTGAAGCACCCGCTTTATATATCATTGAAGAATTATTAAAAGCCGGAGCAAAGGTTCAAGCATATGATCCTGAAGCAATGGAAAATATTGAGGCCATCTTTGGGGACCGAATAACTTTGGCGAAAAACCAATACGACGCCTTAGATGGTGCAGATGTATTAGCCATCGTTACCGAATGGAGTGTATTCAGAACACCAGATTTCGATAAGGTGAAGGAAATGCTATCTAGAAAAGCAATCTTTGATGGAAGAAACCTTTATGATCTTTCAGATATGGAAGAAAAAGGATTCTACTATGAGAGTATTGGACGCTCAATTGTCAATAGACATTTACATGTAAGCAACGGAAAAGCCGTTCACTAATTACATAACAAAATAACTAACCCTGTTAGAATTCATTTCTAGCAGGGTTTTTTTATGTCCAGTCCACACTGGAATTAGTATTTTTGCGTTATGAATTCTATGAAGTTATTGGGCTTTTCAATTCTATTTGTATTTGTCTCCTGTGGAACAAGGATGAAATCTGTCTCTGAAACCAATGAATACGGCTATAAGACAGAGTACTCTTTAAATCCAAAAACCCAAATGAAAGAAGGGGTTTACAAGGTATATGACAAAGAGGGGAAGCTTTACGAGGAAGCCACCTATTCCAAAGATGAAATCAACGGTAATCGAACATTGTTTTATCCTAATGGGCAAAAAGAGATCGTTGAAACATTGGTAAACGGAAAATATCATGGAGCTTTTAATAGCTATTATGAAAACGGAAAATTGAAGGCAGAAGGCAACTACGAAGACAATATCGCCATAGGACAATGGAAGTCATATTACGAAAGCGGCCAATTAAAAGACATTGCCACCTTTTCTAATAATGAAGAAAATGGACCTTTCAAAGAATATCACGAAAATGGGAATTTAAAGACCGAAGGGACTTATAAAGATGGAGACCAAGAACATGGAGAATTATTACTTTATGACGAGGAAGGACAATTGGAGAAAAAAATGGATTGTAACTTAGGTCATTGTAAGACTACTTGGAAAAAAACAGAACAAAAAAGTTAACATTTTTTGAAGCAACAAATAAGAAATCTAATTTGCCTTGGCTTACTAATTTTTCAAATTAATGCCCAAGCCCAGATCGGCGGAACGCATATATATGAATTTTTAGATTTACCAAGTTCCGCCAGAGCTACCGCCCTTGGAGGTTCAAGCATTGCTGTCATGGATGATGACCTAACATTAGGTTTAGGAAATCCGGCAATTCTGAATTCAAAAATGCATCAGCAAATTTCCTTTAATCATAGTTTCCATTTGGCAAACACCTCACATGGTTATGTTTCCTATGGCCACCAATACGATCCTTGGGATATCACCTTTAACGCCGGAATTCAATATATGAGTTACGGTGATTTCGTTCAAGCAGATGAATTTGGAAATGTAATTGGAGACTTCAAAGCAAATGAATTTGCAATTAATATTGGAGCCGCTAAGCAGGTCTACGACCGACTAAGAGTTGGAGCGAATGTAAAACTTATTACCTCTCAATTTGCAAGCTATAATTCTCTGGGGGTTGCCGCTGACATTGGTGCTTTTTATCAAGACACTTCAGGATTAACTACGGCAGCTTTGGTCATCCGAAACATTGGAACACAGCTTACCACTTATCGTGACGATAATCAAGAAACACTTCCATTTGATATTCAATTTGGTTTAACCCGAAGGCTGCGTCATTTACCATTCAGAATTGGTGTTACTTTTCACAATCTTCATCGCGGAAATATTACCTACGATGATCCCAACCAAGTAGAGCCAAATTCCTTATTTGGAGAAGAACAACAAGGTGAAAATTTAGTTGGCCTTTTTGTGGATAATTTATTTCGGCATACCATTTTCAATGGGGAATTTTTATTAGGCAAAAAGGAAAATTTTAATATCAGATTAGGGTATAATCATTTCAGGAGAAGAGAATTAACTGTGGCCAGTGCTTCCCGGAGTTTATCTGGATTCAGCCTAGGCTTTGGATTCCAGGTAAAGCGCTTTAAAATCTCCTATGGCCATCAATTTTATGCAATTGCAGGTGGAAATAACCATATTAGTATCACTTCAAAGTTAGGTCGTTGGTAGCCTAAATCCCTTTATTTTACTACA
>CALGJW010000100.1 GCA_937930025.1 uncultured Saprospiraceae bacterium
ACTGTTGAAAACGTGTATGGGTTGCCACGAACCCGCCTAGCGGCCAGACGATAGGTTTCTCGAACCTGCCTGCGAAAGTGGCAAGGGCAGGCAGATTTACACGAAATCGAATAACACAACGATCGAACTTATATATTCACACGAAGCTTGCTTCGCAATCGACGAACCTGCCTGCGTCGGCCGAAAAGGCAGGCAGGTTTTCACGAATTCAATTTGATGGAATATTACATTTTAGAAATCGCAAACGAAATAGGCTGAAGGCCTATTATTCCAAAACTTGGGGCGCCGCCCCAAGATTTAAATCACCAAATATTGGCAGGCTGAAGGTCTGCGATTCTAATCACTACATTTTCGATCGCAATATTTTGACCACTTATGATTTCTCAAATTTTAGTTTAAACGAAATCCCGTCCAACAAAAAAACTCAAGAAGAAAATCAAGTCAATCCCCCAATCCTATAAACTCACCATATATTCGACACTTTTGATCTCGCCTGCCGTCCAGACAGGTTTTTGACTTTTACATTTTGACTTTAAGTAATTCACCGAATATTCGATCAAAATATATTCGACACTTTTGATCTCGCCTGGCGGCCAGACAGGCTTTAACATTTTGACTTTAAATTTTTGACTTTAAATAATTCACCGTTCATTCGATCAAAATATTTTCGACCCCAGTATCTAGAATCTAGAACCTAGCGCAACGCGCTACGCGCTCAATCAATCAACCCCACCGCTTCATACCGAATCCGATCCTTATTCAACTCCAATATCTGATAACAAAAAGGGCCTTCATCCGTCTTCGTAATAAAAAAACCAAGCCCACCCTCATTCGGCGTTCCATTACAATTCTTTGGAAAATTTTTCGCCACAATAATCTCTTGTATATTCATGACGTCTCCCTGATATTCAGAAATCAAATGAATGCCATTTATCTCCAATATAGCCTCATCATTTTTATAGTCGATCCAACGCCCTTGCATTTCATGCAACAAACCAATATCGCTGTCAATGGCAACAGGAGATTTCGACTGTTCCTCCACAGATTTTGAGTTTCCACAAAATTGAAAAAGCAAAGGAATTCCCAAAAGCAACAAAAGTTTTACTTGAAATAAGGTAGAAAAGTGTTTCATGTTTATTTTCACCAAATACTTAGGCGAATGGGTATTTTTAATAAGATTTCTGCACAAGATAATCATCTTTTATTGACAACTTAAAAATAGAATTTCAAACGTATCTTTGAGCAAAATAATTCACCATGCAGCCACTAGCTGAAAGAATGCGACCAACAAATCTGGACAACTATATTGGTCAGTCTAAGCTGGTTGGACCAGAAGCAGTTTTACGAAAGGCCATCGAAAGCGGAAACATCCCCAGTTTTATTCTTTGGGGCCCTCCCGGCGTAGGAAAAACTACACTGGCCAATATCGTGGCCAATCAACTCAAGCGGCCCTTTCATGCGCTATCTGCTATTTCCTCTGGGGTGAAAGACATTCGCGAAGTAATCAGCAAGGCAAAAAGCCAACGGTTTTTCGATCAACCAAATCCTATCCTATTTATAGATGAGATACATCGATTTTCCAAATCACAACAAGACGCTTTGCTTGGAGCGGTGGAGAAGGGAGTGGTTACCCTGATCGGAGCCACTACAGAGAATCCCAGTTTCGAAGTCATCCCTGCCCTACTGTCAAGAGCCCAAGTTTATATCCTCGAACATCTCAGCAAGGACGATTTGATAAAGATGGTAGATCACGCCGTTGAGAATGATGAAATTTTAAAGAAGAAGAAAATTAAAGTGGAGGAATATGATGCCCTGCTAAGATTCTCAGGCGGAGACGGTAGAAAATTATACAACGTGCTGGAGCTAGTTAGTAATTTTCAAATGCCCGGTTCAAGCTTGACAATAACCAATAAGCATGTTACCCACCTGATTCAAGAAAATCTAGCGATTTACGATAAAGGCGGAGAAGCGCATTATGACATTATCTCTGCATTTATAAAATCCATTCGCGGATCTGATCCTAATGCGGCGGTGTATTGGTTGGCCAGAATGTTGGATGGTGGTGAAGACATCAAATTTATCGCAAGAAGAATGATCATCTCCGCGTCAGAAGACATCGGGCTAGCAAATCCCAATGCCTTACTAATGGCTACCACTTGCTTGCAAGCCATTCAAGCACTGGGAATGCCTGAAGCTAGAATTCCACTTTCACAAACCGCCATATACCTAGCTACTTCCCCCAAAAGTAATTCGGCTTATATGGCAATAGGAACTGCATTGGCCAAAGTCAAAGAAGTGGGGCATCTACCTGTTCCATTACATTTAAGAAACGCACCAACAAAATTGATGAAGGAATTGGACTATGGGGCAAATTACCAATATGCCCATGACCATGAAGGAAACTTCGTAGAACTCGAATTTTTACCAAAGGAAATTAGCGGAACTGACTTTTGGCAGCCTTCAGACAATCCCCAAGAGCAAAAAACAAAATCAATCATGAAAGGATATTGGAAAGACAAATATCAGTTCTAATATCAGTTCAATTATGAGCATTTGAATAGTATCTTTGACGCAAATAAAATATTACATGAAAGCAGTACAAGCATATATCAAGAAAAACAAAAAACGATTCCTAGACGAATTGTTAGAAATATTGAAAATTCCTTCTGTTAGCGCTGATCCAAAATTCAAAAAGGACGTTGCAAAAACAGCCAAAAGCGTTGCAGCTCACCTTAAAAAGGCCGGAGCGGACAACGTGGCAGTTTGTGAAACAAAAGGTCACCCCATAGTATATGGAGAAAAAGTGATTGACAAAAAATTACCTACGGTATTAGTATACGGACACTACGATGTTCAGCCTGCCGACCCTATAGAACTTTGGGACTCTCCTCCTTTTAAACCAGTCATCAAAAAGACTAAGATTCATCCACAAGGAGCCATTTTCGCTCGTGGCGCGTGTGATGACAAAGGGCAAATGTTTATGCACATCAAAGCCTTTGAGGCGATGATGAAAGAAAATGCACTGCCTTGTAATGTAAAATTCTTGATTGAAGGAGAAGAGGAAGTAGGTTCCGTAAACTTAGATACTTTTTGCAAACTAAATAAGAAGAGACTGGAAGCAGATGTGGTCCTTATCTCAGATACTTCAATAATATCTAATAAGCAGCCAAGTATCACAGTCGGGTTACGTGGATTGAGCTATGTCGAAGTAGAAGTCACCGGGCCAAACAAAGATTTGCATTCTGGAGTTTACGGAGGAGCAGTTGGAAATCCAATCAATGTCTTATCAAAGATGATTGCTAGTTTGCATGATAAGAATGGCAAGATTACCATCCCTGGATTTTACAATGACATTATTCCAGTAAGTAGAAAAGAGCGAAACCAAATGGCTAAGGCGCCATTCTCTTTGGCAGCTTACAAGAAGTCGTTGAAGGTAAAAGATGTGCAAGGAGAAAAAGGATATACCACTTCTGAACGCGCAAGTATCCGACCGACTTTAGATGTAAATGGCATCTGGGGTGGATATATCGGAGAAGGTGCAAAGACCGTCTTACCTTCGAAAGCATTTGCAAAGATAAGCATGCGATTAGTTCCTGGACAAGATCCAGACAAAATCACAAAGTTGTTTGTAAAGCATTTTAAGTCCCTAGCTCCCGCTTCAGTAAAAGTTGAAGTTCGCCCACATCACGGTGGTCACCCAGCTGTTACTCCAACGAACACCCCAGAATATCAAGCAGCGGCACTAGCAATGAAAAAGACATTTAAAAAAGAAGCAATTCCTACTCGTGGTGGCGGATCAATTCCAATCGTTTCTCTTTTTGAAAAAACTCTTGGAGTCAAATCTGTATTGATGGGATTCGGATTAAATTCTGATGACATCCATTCACCGAATGAGCATTACGGGATATTTAATTATTACCGAGGAATAGAAACCATCCCCTACTTTTTTGAGAATTACGCAAATTTGAAAAAGAAGTAAAGATAGTTGAGCAATATGGCATCTTACTTTCGAAGATTGCCATATTGCTCATCAATTCTGACTTGTTGGTTTATTCTTTTTGTTAACCGATAGTATCACAACCCAACGTATAATCAACCCTCCAATGGGGCCCGACCTATTGCCCCCCGATAATTCCCAAAAGTGAATTTTCATCAAGACGTTCAATCTATTCAAATTACCTACCTTTGCCCCATTTTTAATAGATCTTTTCGCAGAAAAGGTTCAAAGCATAGAATATGGATAGAATGAGTTATGGCTTGGGCGTACTCTTAGGAGATAATCTGAAGCAACAAGGACTAGGTAAAGTTACAGGAGCAGATTTCCTGAAAGGCTTCGAAGCGGTTCTTGCCGGTGCAGAAGTAGAGGTAACCCCACAAGAAGCGAATCAATTGATTCAGGAACATTTAGCGTCTGGAGTTGGCAAAGAAAACCTGGAAGCTGGCCAAGCATTTTTAACAAAAAATGGACAGCGCCCAGAAGTTACGGTCCTTCCGAGCGGAATGCAATATGAAATTCTGACAAATGGAGATGGACCAAAGCCAAAAGAAACCGATACTGTAACGACACATTATCACGGTTCACTTTTGGACGGAACAGTTTTCGATAGTTCTGTTCAGCGTAATCAACCAGCTAGTTTTCCAGTCAACGGTGTAATCCCGGGATGGGTAGAAGCTTTGCAGATGATGCCAGTAGGATCAAAATGGAAATTATATATCCCATCGCATCTTGCGTATGGTGATCGTGGAGCAGGAGGAGCCATTGGACCAAATGCAACCTTGATCTTTGAAGTGGAGCTTATTAAAATAGGCGGATAAAAATTTCGTTCATGCACATCGACATTCTTTCGGCGGTTCCTGACTTATTGCAAAGTCCTTTTCAGCACTCCATTTTGCAGAGAGCTGAACAAAAGGGATTGCTAAAAGTCGATGTGCATGACATACGAAAATGGGGAATCGGAAAAGCCCGTCAAATTGATGACTACCAATATGGTGGTGGCGCAGGAATGGTGATGTTGGTTGAGGTCTTGACCAATGCCATTGAAGCCTTAGCAGCCGAAAGAAAATATGATGAAATTATTTTTCTGACCCCAGATGGAGAAACATTGAACCAAGGAATTTCGAATGAGATCAGTTTAAAAAACAACCTGCTTCTTATTTGCGGTCATTACAAAGGAATCGACGAACGCATCCGTGAAAATTTTGTCACCCGCGAAATTAGCATTGGTGATTATGTTTTGAGTGGTGGGGAATTAGCCGCAGCCGTTTTGGTGGATAGCATAGGTCGCTTGCTCCCGGGTGTTTTGAATGATGAAACCTCTGCCCTATTTGATTCCTTTCAGGACAACATGCTAGCACCTCCCGTCTACACCCGCCCCTCTAATTTCCGAGATTGGGAAGTTCCTCCCGTTTTGCTTTCTGGCAATGATCGATTGATCGAAGAGTGGCGCGATGAGCAAGCACTGGATCGCACTAAAAAAAGACGGCCAGACTTATTGGATTTAGATGAGTAGTTTGCCATACTACAAATCTTCTTTTTAATATCCTTCCTTTCATTTTTAATCTGGACCTGCCTGCTATTATCTTTTAGTTTAGGTGGGCTTGCCTGCCATAATATTATAGATTAGGTGGGCTTGCCTTCCATAATATTATTGATTAGGTGGGCTTGCCTGCCATAATATCATAGATTAGGTGGGCTTGCCTGCCATAATCTTTTGATTAGGTAGGCTTGCCTGCCATAATCTTATAGATTAGGTAATGCCTGCCTGCCATAATCTTTTGATTAGGTAGGCTTGCCTGCCATAATCTTATAGATTAGGTAAT
>CALGJW010000101.1 GCA_937930025.1 uncultured Saprospiraceae bacterium
GTCACTACAGATATACATGCTGAAGAAGAGGCGAGTATGGCTGCAGCCTATGTTGACATACTTCAGATTCCGGCCTTTTTAGCAAGGCAAACAAATTTGTTGGTTGCGGCAGCAAATACAGGGAAGGTTGTAAACATTAAAAAAGGGCAATTCATGAGTCCTGGCACCATGAAGTTTGCTGCAGAAAAAGTCGTGGCAAGTGGAAATGATTCCGTGATTTTGACGGAAAGAGGAACCATGTTTGGTTATCAAGATTTGGTAGTGGATTTTCGATCGGTTCCCGAGATGAAAGATTTGGGATTTCCAGTCGTGGTTGATTGCACACATTCTTTACAAAGACCCAATCAATCGGCTGGAGTAACCGGCGGTCAGCCGGCGATGATAAGCACAATAGCAAAGGCGTCCATTGCAACTGGGGCAGATGGTCTATTCATAGAAACACACCCCAATCCAAGTCAGGCAAAATCTGATGGAGCCAATATGCTTGACATTTCTAAAATGGAAGATTTATTAAAACGTCTTGTTAGAATCAGAGCAGCTATAAAAGAATAACAAAAAGTATCTGCGCATAGACAATTTTCAAGACCAAGGCAATAGGGAAGACCAAAGTATAACCTATCATCGGTAAATTGTTTCCTGAACGCTCAAGTGCAAAATCTAAAATAGCAGGTTGATTGGAAACGAATCCAGTTAAAACACTGAATGGGATTTTGAAAATTTTAAATCCTATGATCAAGGCAAAGATCGCTGTCGCCAAACTCAAAAATGCACCCCCTATAAATAACTTAACTCCTACTTCTAAACTGAAACTACCAGCAAATGAGGTTCCTGATTTAACACCAATCACTGCTAAGAGCAAAATCAAACCTATTTGCCGCAAGGTCACATTGACACTGTATGGAAGAACCCAAACAATCGGTCCAGTTCTATACAATGCTCCTAAAATTAAACCCACGATCAAAGGCCCACCAGCATATCCTAACTTAAAATTAATATTTCCCGGAAGGGTGAATTCAATCATCCCCAAAGCCAAACCAATCGCGATACCCAATCCAAAAGTGAATAGATTTACCTTGCTCGACTTAAAATAAGAATCCCCAAAGAATTTTGACAAAGCTCCTAGATCTGATCTCCTTGCAACAAACCTAATTCTATCTCCTAATTCTAAAACAGTATTTGGTTTGGCCAGCATGTCTGTATCTCCACGACGTAACCTGGTGATGACCGCATCATATTTTTGATCGAGGTTCAAACTAGAGATTGTTCGGCCAACGACATGAGGATTAGAAACAAATATTCTTCTAACATCATATTCATGTCTGTCATAAGAAATATTGAATTCCATTGAATGGCCTAAGAAAGAGGATACCTTTTCAACTTCCTCTTCAGTTCCGATGGCCATGATCTGATTCCCCAATTCAAGTTTGGTGTTCCAGCTTGGTAAGCTAACTCTTAAATTGTTATCCATGATCCTACCGAAAACCACATCCCAATCCTGATTCTTGGCAATGTCACGTAGTTGTTTTCCTTTAACATCATAATTGCTGACATTGATAGACGTACTAACAATGTCTTCTTCAGTGGGGTATTTATTTTTTAAAGTTGCTTTTTCAGCCTTATAGTCAATCTTGAATAACTTCTCCATGAGAATAATCCCTAGCATTCCTCCAAGAACACCCATCGGATAAGTATATGAGTAAGCTACTACACTTGCTTCAGTAAGATTTGTTAATTTCTCACCCGTAAATTGATTGCTGATCATATCGATTACCCCAGCTAACGCTGTAGTGTTTGTAGTACTTCCCGAATAAATTCCAACAATATCAGCAGCGGTATACTTAAAGAAATAGGCGAGTAGTACGCATAGGAGTGCGCTGAAAGTCAACATAATGATAACAAAGAAAACGTCTCGCACCCCATTTTTCCTAATAGACTTAAAGAATGCTGCTCCCGAACTAAGACCAATAGAATAGACAAAAAAGACCAGTCCGAGTTGAAAGAGAATATCAGGTATTGATACCATTGGATAGGTAGCACCAAACAAAAGACCCACAAAAAGAACTGCAGAAACGCCAAGACTATTACCTTTGAACTTAATGTTCCCTACTAGGTAACCTAGTGCCGCGACACTGAAGAGTAATAAAAGGGGATTTTCTGTGAATAAACCTTGCATGCTTCTGAAGTATATATGCAAAGTTATACTAATATTTAAGTTGAATTCTAATTAAGCCCAATAAGTGAGTGTTAAATACGATATCGTCGAAGTAAGAATCCCTTTTGATAAAATTGAAGATGACAATTTTATAAGGCAAAAGATTAAGGGCAAAAAGAAAAATTTAGGAAAGAATTTTTTCTACAGAATAAATAAGCGTTCTATTGATGCTAGGCAAAAGATTGTCTATTACTTACTACGACTCGAATTATCAAACGAAAAATTTCTCGATGAAGATTTCAGTAATTTAATCTCCAATTACCCAACACTCAACCCCGAGAAACAGGTTTTGATCATCGGTGCAGGTCCTGCTGGGTATTTTGCTGCTCTGGAATGCTTGAGGCTTGGATTGGTTCCGACCATTCTTGATAGAGGAAAAGATGTAAGAGCAAGACGCCGTGATTTAAAAGCAATCCAACAGGACCATGTTGTTAATCCTCATAGCAACTATTGTTTTGGTGAGGGTGGAGCAGGAACCTATTCAGATGGTAAACTTTATACTAGATCGCACAAGCGTGGAAAGATACAAGGAGTACTAGAATTGTT
>CALGJW010000102.1 GCA_937930025.1 uncultured Saprospiraceae bacterium
CCACACCGGTAACTTTTACATCGCTCAAACCAACATAGGTAAATACAACATCATAAGTTCCAGGATCCACACTCATCTTGTAGTTCCCATCAAAATCGGTACTTGTACCGGTTTCATAATTTCCGCCTTTGTACAATACAACGTTTGCTCCGATTAGTTCCTCATTATTACTATCAACATCATAGACCTTTCCGCCTATAGATGTCTGTGCAATAGAGGCACTCGAAAACATTGTCAGTAAAAGAACGAGAGGTAAAAAACGTCTCATATAATTTATTATTTAGATATCAAAAAAGGTAGCCTTATAAAAAGCACACAATGTTAAAGAATTTGCAAGCCTTTGCAAAATAAAATGACGTTGTGGCAAATAATAAAACCCTTAAATTTCCATTGTACCCCGCCGAGACGGATCATTATTATGATATCTCAAAGGTAAATGGTGTTTTAGTTATTTTTTATCCAGTTATCGGGAATAAGTCAGGTTTCTGATTTAAACCGTGTTTGGTGCAATTAGCTTTTCAAAAATAATGTTGGCTAATTTTTCCTTGGATTCATTAGTCCATCCCGCTACATGCGGGCTTAAAATCGTGTTGGGAAGGTCAAAAAGGCGTTGATATAACAACGATTCTGATTCTGAATAGCTGGTTGGCTTTTCGTTCTCAAATACGTCTAAGCAAGCTCCACGACATTTGCCGTTTTCAAGTGCTTTTAAAAGCGACTGCAATTCTACACATTTTCCTCGAGAACCATTGAGGAAAACGAAGCCATTTTTACAAGAATTAAAGAATTCGTCGTTTGCCAGATAAGTCGTTTCTTTTGTAAGGGGTAAATGCAAGGAAATAATATCAGATGTCTGCAAAAGTGTCTGTATTTCTACTGATTTTACAGTTGGGAACTCATCTGAGTAGATGGATTTATATTTGTCATAGGCCAGAATATCAACCCCAAATCCTGCTAATTTGCGAGCCATGGCCTGTCCAGTATTTCCAAAGCCAATTAGTCCGATAACTTTTCCACTTATTTCGAAGCCTCTGGCCGCTTCTCGATCCCAAAATTTATCTCTTACCTCTGCATCGATACGCACCAGGTTATTTGCCAAGGCTAACAACATCCCGATCATATGCTCGGCTACCGCATTTCTATTGCCTTCAGGCGAACTAATGACTCTGACTCCTCTCTTTGCGGCATACGCTAAATCAATAATCTCAAGTCCAGAGCCCAATCGGCCAATCCATTTTAATTTTTTCGCTAGATCCAAAAATTCCTTGTCAACAATAATCTTTGAGTTTATGATTAGCCCTTCATAGAATTCAACCTCTTTTTTAACCTCTTCGAGCGTGCTCTTTGGTTTATAAACAATTTCATACCCCAAACGCCTTAACTTTTCAGGTAAAATAGGATGAACTCCATCGGTAATCAAAACTTTTCCTAGTTGCATAACTTGTATAAATGATGTTAAAATCTGTGCTAAAAGGTACTGCAAAAATAATTCTTAAAGACAATTAGAAATTTTAGTTGCTATTTGCCTTATGCTATGTATTTTCGCACGCAAAATTCACCAATTTTAGTTTTCTATGCCAAAAGATACATCTATACAATCCGTATTGATCATCGGGTCAGGACCTATCGTCATCGGTCAAGCCTGTGAATTTGACTATTCAGGAACTCAAGCTTCCAGATCTCTTCGAGAAGAAGGAATTGAAGTAATATTGATCAATTCGAATCCTGCAACGATCATGACTGATCCTATGACAGCAGATCATGTCTATTTATGGCCTTTGACCGTTGAGAGTCTTGAAAAAATTCTTCAAAAGCATAAAATTGATGCGGTCCTTGCAACAATGGGGGGACAAACAGCATTGAACCTTGCTATTGATGCCGCGAATCAGGGACTTTGGGACAAGTATTCTGTTCGCATGATCGGAGTTGATTTGGCAGCCATTGAATTAGCAGAAAACCGTGAAGCATTTAAAGAGCATGTTATAAAATTGGGATTGGATGTGGCTCCCTCTCAGATTGCTAACTCCTTTTTAGAAGGAAAAGAAGCGGCTCAAAAAATCGGCTTCCCATTAGTGATACGACCATCCTATACATTAGGAGGAACTGGAGGTGGTTTCGTCATGAAAGAAGAAGAATTTGATGAAGCTTTGCGAAGAGGGCTAAATGCTTCTCCAACACATGAGGTATTAATTGACAAAGCTGTATTGGGTTGGAAAGAATATGAATTAGAACTTTTACGGGATTCGAATAACAACGTAGTTATCATTTGTACGGTTGAAAATTTAGATCCAATGGGGATCCATACAGGGGACAGTATTACAGTCGCCCCTGCAATGACGCTATCGGATACGGCCTACCAGGAAATGAGAGATCAAGCAATGCTCATGATGCGCTCAATGGGGAATTTTGCCGGAGGATGTAATGTTCAATTTGCACAAGATCCTGAAACAGAAAAACTGATTGTCATAGAAATCAATCCTAGAGTTTCGAGGTCTTCGGCACTAGCTTCTAAAGCAACGGGATATCCTATTGCAAAGATTGCCGCTAAGCTCGCTTTGGGTTATAATCTTGATGAATTAAAAAATCAAATTACCAAGACGACCTCAGCTTTTTTCGAACCTACGCTGGATTATGTAATTGTAAAAATGCCTCGATGGAATTTCGAAAAATTCTATGGAGCGGACCACA
>CALGJW010000103.1 GCA_937930025.1 uncultured Saprospiraceae bacterium
CTGTATTACTTAAGGGATTATCTAATGATGGTTTTGTTTGGTATACGAACTATAATAGCCAAAAATCTAAAGATTTGGAGGTTAATCCAAAGGCCAGTCTATTATTCCTTTGGCTTGATCTCCAGCGCCAAGTGAGAATTGAAGGGTCAGTTACCAAGTTAACTCGGGACCAATCGGAAGCGTATTTTAAATCTCGTCCAAAAGGAAGTCAAATTGGAGCTTGGGCCTCCCCTCAATCTGAGGAAATCGAAGACCGAACTATTCTTGAAAATCAAGTTAAGGCCTTGGAGGCAAAGTACGCTAACGACGCTAATTTGCCTTGTCCTCCTCATTGGGGAGGATTTGTTCTTCAACCAAATAAAATGGAATTTTGGCAAGGTCGCTCTTCACGCCTGCACGATAGAATCCAGTATATCAAGGAGATAGGACAGGACTGGAAGCTTCGTCGATTGGCACCCTAATTTTTTTTGAATTCTCGCACCAAATAAGACAGGATTGGTATAAAACTTGAATTATACCTTGTAGCCTAGCTATCTACCCTTTGCTCAATCCTTTTTCCTTAATGTCCAAAAGGACAAAACCATTTTTTTCAGGATGGCCAAAATAAATATTTGGTATCCAAAACGTACATTAATGAGAATTCTATACGCTGATTCTGATCAGGTGGGTCAAATCAATTTTATTGCTGCGCTTAAAGCAAATGAAGACTGGAGTGCAAAATATGCTTTTGCCAAACCTGCAATGGCTAATGCCATGTCCAAGGAAGCATTTGATATAATCATATGCTCAGAAGAATTCATTGATGATATTTTACCAATTAAATCAGCGAATACTGTATTGGTTACATTGGGTGATCTAGAAGAGTTTAATGAAGTGCAAGATCTTCTGGACAAAGGAGTAGATCATTATCTGAAAAAACCATTTTGTTCTGAGACTTTTCTAAGGTTAACGCACAGCTTAAACTTGGAAGCTCCAGCTACAAGTTTGGAGCAGGATGTTACTCCTGATTTCGCCTACTTAGAACGAATAACGAAAGGAAGGACTGCCCTAAAGTTGGACCTAATGGAAATATATATTTCGGTAGTTTCTGAGGAAGTTGAGAAGATAAAAAAAGCATTGGTTGAAAAAGACAATCAAGTGATTGCAACCTCGACGCATAAAATGAAGTCCAATGTTAGAATGATGGGCTTGCAAACTTTGATGGAATTAGTAGATAAAATTGAAACCGAAGCGAAGATGGAAAATCCGCCACTAGAATTCTATGATATTGTATCTGATTCTTGTCTTATGCTTGAACTTTCAATGAAACAAATAGAACCGGAAATAGAAAAGATGAAGAGTTTACAAACGAACTAAAAAGGAATAAAAAAAGCTGGATGAAATTTCATCCAGCTTTTTTTATTTAGCAAAAATGGTCAAAAGCCATCTTTAGATTCTGCGCAATTATTTCTGCGCTTCGGCCTTCAATGTGATGCCTTTCTAAAAAATGAACTAGTTTACCTTCTTTGAATAATGCAATTGCTGGAGAAGAAGGAGGATAGGGTAATAAATATTCTCTGACTTTCTCCGTTGCGGCTTTATCTACTCCTGCAAATACAGTATAATATTTATCTGGATGCTTTTCGTTGCTTGCAGCCATCTTTGCGCCAGGTCTTGCATTAGCAGCTGCGCAACCACAAACTGAATTCACAACTAACATAAAAGTGCCCTCATTAGATTGCATAATCGCATCTACTTCTTCAGGAGAGGTCAGGCTATTAAAACCATGATCGGTTAAATCTTTGCTCATTGGAGCTACTAAATCTGGTGGATACATATATTCGAATTTTTCTTTTAACAAAAATAAGCCTTTGTTCTCAAAGAACTAAGCTTTTAAAGACCCAATTGGCTTTCAAAGGTAAGCCTTATTATACTAGACAGTATATATTAAAAAAAGTTTAGAAATATTTTAATCCCCTTAATTGACCTCCCAACCATATTTGAGCCAATCGGCTTCATAGTCGATATCTGAAAGAGGGGGCAATTCGGCAACAGACTTATCAAGATCCTTGATAATAGCAAGGGTTTCTGATTTTACTGTATCGGTACTCCAATTTATATTTGAAAAAACATCCGGTTCGAAAGCACGCATTCCTATTAGATAATAACCTCCATCCAAGGCTGGGCCAATAACAAAGTCTTTTTTCTCTAGGTGCTCAAATGCTTGGTTAATTAATTCGCTGGATAAACCAGGGCAATCTGACCCTATGATTACCACGGAGGATCCTTTTTCAAATCCTTTTGAAAATGCGGTGATCATTCGATTGCCTAGATCTCCCTCAGGCTGCAGGAATTTTTCAAAATGCTCGGGGGACCAAGAATCAGCATTGTTAATCCATTCACTATAAAAAAGTAGCCTTTGTGCAGAAACAGCTTCGGAAATTTTTCTCGTGTGCTCCATCAGGCTTTTGTAAATCCTTAGAGCTCTTTCATTTCCTACCGTCTGAGCCAACCTCGTTTTTACCTTACCTAATTCAGGATTCTTTATAAATGTTAGTAAAACTCGATTGTTTGGATTATTCAATGTTTCTTATTTCTTTTCCTTGTAAAGATCTTTTTCGTCGACGATGCGAATTTCATCTCCTTCTTTCAAATCTTTTGAAATAGCAGAGTAGGGTGCCGATATCACTTCAGTTCCATTTTCAAGCCCAGAAAGAATTTGGATAAAATCATCATCCTGAATTCCAGTCTTTACTTTAATCTGTCTGACGGTATCTCCTGAAGCAATGAAAACAACTTCTATTGGATCAGCCTTTGACACTTTTTCTCCCTTATCATCCTCCTCAGGAATTCTTGTGGTCACCGCTTGGATCGGAACACTAAGCACCTCGTCCTTTTTGTCTGTATTGATATCTACACTTGCTGACATTCCTGGACGAAATGGAAACCGTTTTGTCGGTGAAACTAAATCCTTATAGGAATTGGGATCTATGCTCACCTTAACTATAAAATTGGTGACCTGATCGCTGGTCAATGTGCCAGTATTTGCGTTGGAAGCTGAACTAGCAATGTGGGTAACCACTCCTTGAAAAGATCTGTCAATATAGGCGTCTACTGAAATTTCTACTGCATCATTCAGCGCAACACGCAACACATCATTTTCACTAACATCGACTTGAACTTCCATGGCATTTAAGTTTGCTATACGCATCATCTCGGTTCCCGCCATTTGTGCCGTTCCTACAACACGCTCTCCTTGTTCCACTGATAAGGAAGAGATTACTCCAGAAGTCGGAGCATATATGGTTGTCTTTCTAAGATTAGATCGCATTTCTGAGAGCGTAGCTTCATTACTTTTTATAGTAAATTTTGAGGCGTTAGCAGTTTCTTTAGCTGCGGTTATTCCAGCTTCTGAACTGACTACATTCGCCGCAGCAGATGCCAAATTTGCTTCCAAGGTTCTTAAGTTGGAAAGAGATAGTTCGAATTCAGCTTCTGAAATAATGCCGTCTTCTTTTAGTGAAATGTTTCGATTGTGTATAGTTTTCGTATTTTCTATTTGGGCTTTGATTCTTGTTACCTCCGCTTCTGCCTGGACTGCTTGTGCACGGTTACGTTCTACATTGGCCCTAGCGTTGGCTGCTTGTGCTTTTGCAGAATTCACACTAGCTATTCCTCTTTCAACAGCACTTTGATAAATATCAGGATTTACTTTTGCTAATAATTGACCTGCAACTACAGAGTCTCCTTCTTCAACCAAGAGTTCTACAATTTCCCCAGACACATCTGAAGAGATTTCAACTTCAGTAGTAGGGAATATTTTTCCACTGGCGGCCACTGTTTCTATAATAGATTTTTCCGTAACTTCAGAAACTGAAACTTTCGTTCCTTTCTCTCGCTTTGACCCAAATGCCGCAAATGCACCTAGTAGGACTAAAGCCCCGATAATAATAAATATTGGCGTTTTACTTCGTTTTTTATTGGTCTTGCTCATAGTTGTGCTTAAATAGGTAACTACAGTTTTATCCTTTTTCCTTCATAGAAATCTACCACCTTTAGTTTGAAAATATAATCATACTTAGCAATAATAGTTTCGACAGTTGATTGGTCCAATTGATTTTTTGCAGTGGTAAATTCTAGTGTATTAGATGCTCCAAGTTTAAATTTCTTTTCCGTGTTTTTATAGGCCACCAGAAGGGCTTCTTCCGTTTTTTGTGCAGCTTCATAGTTCTTTTTTCCTGCCAATGCATCGGCAATAGCACGTTGGATATCCGCTTTCAATTGTTGCTTATTGGCCTGATCAGTAATCTCACTATTTTTTAGTGCAAGCTCTGCTCGTTGAATATTTGTCTTGATTTGACCTTTACTATAGATTGGAACTTGAAGGTTCAATCCTAATGCTTGACCAAAGTTTGTATTCAGTTGGTTGAAATAGGGGGCTTTTTCTGTAATAGGTATTTTATCGAAAAAGGTTACATCTACTGGAGTAGGTCCTATTTCCACTTGTTGCACATCCTTAAAATCCAAGGAGTCACCAGTAAGTCTTTTTCCTAAAGAAGAGAAGTTTGAGGAAATTTCAGCGAAGGCGGTAAGTCTTGGAAGTCGATCTGCTGCTGCAAGGTCGATTCCAACCTTTGAGGCC
>CALGJW010000104.1 GCA_937930025.1 uncultured Saprospiraceae bacterium
ATTCATCGATAATATTACAAATAGAACGATTGAGTTGACCTTGGGTAAAATTTATGACTATAAGGCGAATTATTCTCACTATTTAGAATTGCGTTCGGATCGAAGAGCAAACCAATTGAAGGCATTTAAAGAACAACAAAAATGGATCGCTGAACAAGAACGATTTGTAGAAAGATTTAAAGGAACTTTTTCAAAAACAAATCAAGTTTCTTCAGTTGAAAGAATGCTGGAAAAAGTAGAAATTATAGAGGTGGATGAAGTTGATAACTCGGCATTGAAATTAAGATTTCCACCTGCTCCAAGATCCGGAGACTACCCTGTCATCGTTCAAGATCTTACAAAAGTCTATGATAAACATGTAGTGTTTCAAAAGGCAAGTATGACCATAGAACGTGGAGAAAAAGTGGCCTTTGTTGGAAGAAATGGTGAAGGAAAATCAACCATGATAAAGGCCATCATGCAAGAGATTGAGGTGGAAGGTTCTTGTAAAGTCGGACATAATATTCATATCGGTTATTTCGCACAAAATCAAGCTTCATTGCTGGATGAACAATTGACAGTTTTCCAAACAGTAGACGAAGTTGCAAAGGGAGATATTCGAACCAAGTTGAAAAATATTTTGGGAGGTTTTATGTTTAAAGGGGATGATATCGATAAAAAAGTATCTGTCCTTTCCGGAGGAGAAAAAACTAGATTGGCTATGGTTAAGTTACTCCTTGAGCCAATCAATCTATTAATCCTGGATGAGCCCACAAATCACTTGGACCTAAGATCAAAGGATGTTTTAAAAGAAGCATTACTTGATTTTGACGGCACACTAATTCTGGTTTCTCATGATCGTGACTTCCTTAAAGGGTTAGCCAACAAAGTATTCGAATTCAAAGACAAAAGGGTGATCGAACATTTTGAAACCATCGATGATTTTCTTGAGCGTAATAAAGCGGATAGTATGAGAGCGTTGAATTTGTAGGTATAGCAAACAACTCATTTAACTTAAAATAATCTTAAAGATTTGCTAAATTTTTAATTTGCAATAGAAGAGTTCTGAAGTATCATTATCCTTATCAGTACAAACTATTCAAAATGAAAAAATCAGCTTTTCTTACCCTTCTCCTTTTTTATTCCTTTTCTACCGTATTCTCACAATACCAAATAGGTTTGATCCCTAGAGTTAGTGCTGACAAAACCATTTCTGCAAAAATTAATTACACCGATGTTAAAATAACATATGGCAGTCCAAAAGTAAATGAGCGAGCTATTTGGGGAGAATTGATCCCTTACGGAAAAGTGTGGAGAGCCGGAGCAAACAATGCCACAACAATCGAAATCAGCAGTGATGTAGTATTCAATGAAAAATTATTACCCAAAGGAATCTATTCCCTTTTTGTTGTTCCAAATAAAGATAGCGCTTGGTCTGTGATTTTCAATACCGTTCACAAACAATGGGGCTCTTTTGATTATGATGAAAAAGAAAATATCCTCCAAATTGAAGTTTCAGCGATTGAAAATTCTTTCGAAGAAGAATTGAATTATGAAATATCCAATAAAGGATTGGGAGAAGGTACGCTGAGTCTGACTTGGGAAAAAATTAAATTGAATATTCCATTTAATACAGGATTTCTGGAAGAGCTAAAAAGTCGTGTATTAGAAAGAACTACCGCAGCGCCGGATCACTTAAAATTTATTCCTTACTTACAAGCCTCACAAGAATTGATTAACATTTCAGATGAAGTGGAACTTGCTTCCGAATGGATCGAAAAGGCATTAACGCATTATGATAAAGATTGTGAATGGAATGACCAATACTATCCAAAAATTTACCTCGAAGGACATATGGCCTGGACAAAAGCAAAGGTCATCGCTAGACAAGGTAAATACAAGGAAGCCTTAGCTATAGTGAAGGAATTAAAAAAGGGAGATGATAAATACACGTTCTACAATTACATGGGCAAAAGAGACCGCATAGATGAGTATGAAGCAGAATGGAAATTGAAATAATCCTGCGGAGCGTACAAGGCCTGCATGCCAACAGGTATGGATAGCAGCAGGAACCATAGGTTATCGCGAATAGCCTGGTCCTGACTTTCCACATAAGGAAGGTCAGGATGGACCCAACTATTAATTCATATTGTTCATTTAATTAAAGGCACAAAACAATACCTCTATTTTCTAAGCCTTTTGATTAGCTTTGTTGGATCGCAAATCAAAAATTAACATCGTGAGATTTTTATTCCAATCTAAATTAATTCTTTTATTTTCTATCGGACTTTTTTTTCTTGCCTGTCAAAATGATACAGGAAACTCTGCTACAGTTAAGATCACAGCTGCAGAAACTGACATTGCCAAAAACTTAATTCAAGGGTCCTTTGATGAACTCTGGGCAGGGTTAGATAGCACTAAGATTGAAAACTACCACACCGATGATTTTTACATTTTAGAAAATGGTGCCTATTGGACCAATCAAGAAATTCGTGATTTCATGAAAGCCGCCATAAAAGCAGGAGATCCGCCAACCAGAAAAAATCGAATGGAATATATTCATATTGAAAAGCAAGGAACTGCCATTTCGATTGCTTACAATAACTACGGCACCTTTTTCAGACAGGACAGTTTGATTGGGCAAGCGCAATGGTTGGAAAGTGCTTTAGCTATTCCTACTACAGAAGGATGGCGACTGCGCATGATGCATTCTACCTTTATACCACAGGGAACACCTCAATAAAAACTCTATACTCCAAATTCCCTTTCTTCTATGAAAAACTATATAGAACCAACTCAGGAAGCAGGTCGTAAATTTTTCACCAGCGATCATATCGGCCAAATTACTATGCTAAATTTATTGCGATTTAAAGAGAAGGCAGACTATACCGACTCTCCAGAGTTAATGCCGGAGAAAGCCGGTTCTGGGGCAAGCGCTTATCTTACTTACATGAAATGCGCAACACCTTTAATAGAAAAGGCAGGGAGCAAGGTGCTGTTCAGTGGTAAGCCAAGTGGATTTTTAATAGGTCCTGAAGATGAAAATTGGGATTACATGCTTTTGGTATCACATTTAAGCAAGGAATCCTTTTTAGCCTTCGCATCCGATGAAGCATATTTAAAAATTGCTGGACATCGAACTGCAGCATTGGAGGATTCTAGATTATTACCTTTAGTACTGGATTAAAATAACATCGATGAAAAACTCCATAGATTTTCTTTTGACCCCACTCAATGCAACATCTGCTCAGGCCTTTTTCCAACTCATTCAAAACAACAAAGATCGACTAGCGCATTCTTTCCCTGGAACACTTTCTCAAAACTTAACTTTTGAAGACACTAAACAATATTATAAAACTTGTCAACAAAAGGTTTTATCCAAATCATATTTTCCATATCTAGTCATGGTGAAAGAATCAGGTGATTATATTGGCTTTGTGGACTTCAAGAACATTTCTTGGAAAATTCCAAAAGCGGAAATAGGATATTTTATTGATAGTAGATATGAAGGAATGGGCATCACCTCCAAAGTTGTGACTCGGTTTATCGAAATGATGAATAAAAAATATGCCTTTAAAAAAATAGCCTCCCGCATTTATCCTGGGAATATAGGAAGCGCGAAAGTTGCAGAAAAAAACGGATTTGAACTAGAAGGCACCATTCGAAATGACCATATAACCATGGATGGTGAATTGGTGGATATACTATACTACGGAAAGGTATTTTAGGCTTGCTGATTAGCATCCATCTATTACAGCCACTCTATGGTGAGGCAAGGAATATTTCTTATCTGTTGTTAAAAAAATAAGTTCATCTCCTTTCTCACATTGCTCAAGGATGGTTTTCAATTCTACTTCGAACAATTCGTCTTGGGATATTAAGCGAAGCGTATTCGTTCTATTGTTTTGAATAGCAACTTGGAATCCAATCTTCGTTGTTGGGATCGCCCCCTTATCTGAAAGCGAAACGGCTGACACTGTCAACTTCCCTTCCATCCCTGTTTCCAATTTGCATTTGCCTTTTGGAGAATATTCATTTACTAGCATTTTCCCTTTGTAAAATATAGCCGCGCAGTCATTATAATTTTCGAAGATCTCTAAATTCTTTTGCGCCTGAATAGGTAATAACAACAAAATCATCAAACAGCAAATCAAAGTTGATACCGATACATCTAATTTCAAGAGTTTCATACGTTTTATAATTTGTTGAAAACTAGCTTTTTGCGAACAATAGAACAGAAATTGACCAAATAAAAGTCATAATCTTTGTTAAATCTACCTGAATTCGGGTTAATGTATTTTAAAACATGTGACTTCCCGAGCATTCCCCGTCCAAAAGGTGTTGTCCTCAATTTACAAACAAACAATAAAACAACACGAAAATGAATTTAGCCGACTTTGACTTTTCCGCATTAATTGACACAGTTTTAGCATGGTCTCCCAAAATTATTGGAGGTATCCTCTTTTTGATTATTGGTTTTTGGATCGTAGGTATTATTTCTCGAGTTCTTAGAAAGTCTCTTACCAAATCAGGAATCGATGCCGACCTGGTTCCTTTCTTAAGTTCCTTAGTAAGCGTACTACTTAAAGTAATGGTAGTAATTTCTGCTGCTGGAGTAATAGGAATTGAAATCACAGCTTTTGCTGCTTTAATTGCTGGTGCTGGTTTAGCTATCGGTGCTGCAATGTCAGGAACCCTTTCACATTTTGCCGCTGGAGTAATGGTATTGATTTTCAAGCCTTACAGAGTTGGTGACCTAGTTGATATTCAAGGAGTTGTTGGAACAGTTTCTGAAATACAAGTTTTCAATACTGTTATCAATTCTTTAGATAATAAAAAAGTAATTATTCCTAATGGAATCGCAACAAGCGGAATTATGACAAACCTTACTGCAAATGGAAAGCTTAGAGTTGACCTTAATGTAGCAATGCCATATGAGGAAGATTTTGACAAAGTAAAAGGAATTATTGCTGGAGCTTTAGCGAAAGTTAAAAATACACTTCCGGACGAACCAACTATTGAAATCGAGAAATTCGATGAAAATAATGCTTTACTTGCAGTACGTCCTTACGCAACTGACGCCAACTATTGGGATGTTTATTTTAATTCTTACAGAGAAATAAAGAAAGCATTTGGTGAAGCAGGAATCGATGTTGCTTACCCTACAAGAAAAATAAAGAATATATAAATCCATTCAATTTGAAAAAAGGTCAAGTGGATTTATCTAACTAGCCTTTTTTTAAATGTTCAAAATGGAAAGCCCTGTTCAACAACGGTTGAGCAGGGCTTTTTTATTTAATGATTTTATCAGAATTTACATCTTCGCCCACTTGGCGATATTCGCTGTATTCATTCTGATATAATCTTTGTTGTCCGCTTTTGTAGCTAGCTCCAAAGATTGCTTTGCTTTAGCAACAGCTTCTTTGTGCTTACCCATTTTTGCCAACATTTCTGATTCCGCCTTTACTTGCCAGAATTTGGGATCATCAGATTCTGTAGCCATACGTATGTACTTCAATGCCTTTTCATCATCTCCACCTACTCTAGCCAAATAAGAACCCGCTGCATAATAATCTCCATTTGAAGGTCCAGCCAAAGTTTTTTCGATTGACTTCATGGCCATCTCTTTTGAATTAACTCCAAGCTTGATTGGAACTTCTACATTTTCCCAAGAAAGAACCATATGTCCACCTTCGTCTGTAAGATTCGCAAAAGAAATTTCGAAAGTTTCCTTTGTCACATTTGCCATTTTAGGAGTTACGTTTACCACTGCTGCAGGAGTAGCTGTTTTGTAACCACCTGCACTTGATGTTGTATGCTCATAAAAATGTACTTCCCAAGAAGTCTTTCCTGGTTTAGTGAACAAGGCATAATCACCTTTTTTCAATTCTTTTCCTTCTACTTTAATATCGTTAGTGATAGAAACCTTTGTAGCTTGGTTAGCTCCAGTTCTCCAGACTTCACCATATGGAACCAAAGTTCCAAAAATGACACGGTCTTTTTTACTTGGACGAGAATAAGCTACTGTAAAGTCAGTCATTCCAACTGTCTGCATAATCTTAGCCGAAGGACTAGGCGCAGGAGTTTTAATTTGTGCATCTAGCTGACCTGTTGAAAGGATCATGCAAGATAGAATAAGGGCAAATGCATTAAATTTCATGAAAAGTTTTTTTGATGTTTTGCAAAAGTACAATCTACATTCAGATTGAATGGTGCTTTAACACAAATTACATTTCAAAAGTTCAAGATTTTTACTTTACAATCGGCTTAAAAGCTAGAAATTCCCTTAAAATGGACTACTAAGCAGCCTAAGTTGGGCCATTGGCTTGATTCAGTAGATTAACTAGCTTTTGTTCTTTGGCGGCTCTTTCGAGGGAGAAAAGCTGCGAGTATTGCCCTGAAAGTCTATATAAATAATAAGATTTTTGAAAAAACAAGGTGGCCTTTCCTGGGTTTTCAGCTAGATGATGCTCCCCAATGGTTCTTAGATAATCTGCTAGTTGCTCCATCTGAGACCCATCGAAATAGCGAGAAGTGATCAATTCCTCTAACTCAAATTCTTCCAATTCCAACAACTCATCCAAATCCAGCTCCAATTCTTCCTTTAGCGCAACCCTACTCTCTTCAATTCCTTGGATGATGTTTCCGCTTGACTCGAGTCCAAAAAATTTGCCCATTACTTTGCCTAAAACTTTTCCTGCTTGCTCGATTTGATCTTTGATTATGTCTCGTTGTACCATTCTTCAAGGTAGTGTAGAATAAGCTATTTGGCAATACAGTTTATCTGTCTTTTGTAGCCCTTAATCTATATTTCATAGTTCAACTTAGAAAATCGGAGAAAGAAATGTCATTTTTGAAAATTGGAATGATCAAAAAATTTGGGAAAATGGTGAAAATGACCGGCTGAAACGCCCGGCCCCATAAGTGAACTCCTGACATATGATAGCGGTAAAGTAATTGCCGGATTTTACCCAAAAGTAAATCCGACTTATTAATTACTTCGAAGAGTTGATACAGGTTTTCCAACTTTAGACCTACATGACATCTTGCCGGCCAGTAAGGTCGGGTTGAACTTATACCGTCTGAAAGACAATTGCGCCAAAGTCAATTAACTAAAAGATATCCCAACTATAACCCAAAGTTGGAATAAGCCCCAACCCCGGTTGAAATTCAATTCCATTATCTTCTGGATCGAAATTATTCGAAATTTCATACGCGAATATTGGATTGTCGCGATTGTATAAGTTGTAAATTCCAAAAACCAACCGATGCTTCCCTTTGCCAAAAGTAAAGTCGGCTTCCAAATCTATCCTATGGTAAATAGGCAAAATATAATTGTTGATCGCGCCTTCTAAATTTTCAGCACCAATACTTGATGAAGTATTCAGCGGGCTCAAATAATTTGGTACGGTAAGTAAACTAATCGGTTGTCCAGATTTCAATGTCCAGGTCATTTGAACTTTCCAATTTTGATTAATTAAATATTGATAAAACAAATTGAAATTATGTGGGCGATTATATCTATATTCAAATGAGAAACCATCATTCAGATTTTCAAAAAATCTATTTGATTGAGAATAGGTATAGTTCATTTCCAATCGATTATTTTTCCCGACTCTTTGCAATTGATTTTCCCAACCATAAGCATCTCCGCTTCCTACCTCAACTTCCTCTTCCCAAAATTCAGGATCATTGTTTTGCAAAGTTGGCAAACTTGCATCAGGCGCATAAGTCAATATTCCATTCATCTTTTTATAATAAATAGAACTATGAATTTTCCACTTCTTGTTCAATTCGATTCCGGTAGACAAACTAGCCTCCCAAGCATGTTGCGGTCCTATGACATCAGTGCTTGGAACCCATAAATCATTTGGCAGTCCTGCTCCAGAGGCAGATAACAAATGAAGAAATTGCGTCATTTTACTTCCACTTAATTCAAAGTAATGTTTTGGACTTACTTCATATTTAATCTTAATTCTTGGCTGCAAGGAGTGATACATAGAAAAATATTCGAAGAAAAAAGAATGGCGCAATCCAAGATTAAAAGTCCATTGAGAGCCCAATTCTATTTGATCTTCTACATATACATCTATCTCGTTAGTCGAAAACAGATCGCCAAAATTTGCATCAGGAACAAGATCTTCAAATTCATAATTTTCTGTCGACCCTTGTTCAATTCTGGCTTCACCTGACAAACTTCCTGGTTCAAAATTTCGTCGTAAGAAGGAAGCTCCCCAAATTAATTTATGTTGACTATTCAAGAAATAATCAAAATCCACCTTGGCCCTATAATCTAGAATGTTAGAATAGAATCGACTAAAGTCATCATATATTTCCAATTCTCCATTATCACTTAAATAGTCCGCTGAATAGGTACTAAAGTTTTGATAATTAAACCTACTTAAAGTCAAGGTCGTATTCATGAATAATTTATTTCCAAAAAGATGGTTCCACCTAAAGGAGCCTATGGTGTTTGACCAATCAATTGATAAATAGTTGGAAGCGTATGTTAGACTTGTCGAATCGTCCAAAATAAAATCGCCTTCCCATTCTGACCAATCATAATAAGAATCTGCTCCTCGATAAAAACTTAGGTAAATTCGATTTTTAGAATTTAATTTCAGATTCGACTTTAGATTAAAATCGTAAAAATTGAAATTGTTAAACCCAATTTCATCAAATTCAGATTTTATTATTGCAGATTGATTTTTTATTATTGGATCCAGATGAGTTCTTCTTCCAGCAATCATAATTCCACCTAATCCATTTCCAAAAGGTACTTCTACTAACGCCTTTGTCGCAATTGAACTTAATCCAATATTGGCTTTTACTTTCTTCACATTCCCTTCAAGCGTCCTGACATCTATCACAGAAGATAAATTCCCTCCATAACGAGCTGAAAACCCGGAGCGTTCTAGGTTTGCTGTTTTTATGGTGGAAGTATTGAAAATTGAAAAAAGCCCTAGCGCATGAGAAGGACCAAACACTGGAACCCCATCCATCAAGATCAAATTTTGATCTACATTTCCTCCGCGCACATGCAAACCTGAAAGTCCTTCTGAACCCGAAGTTATTCCCGCTTGAGACTGAAGAAACCGAAAGATGTCTGGTTCTCCTCCTAGAGCTGGAACGGCCTCGAGTGTAGCTCTAGACATTCGCTTGCTAGTACTCAGATAAGTAGATAACTGTTGACTGTCTAATTTAGCGGCGACAATCTCCACTGGGCTAAAAGTTACAGATGGAGCTAATTCAATGACCTGAGTTTGGTCTTGGTCTAATTGAAAAGATAAAACTTTGTTTTCGTATCCTAAGTAAGATACTTCAACTTCCACGGTTCCCATTGGAAGGCTAATGCTAAAAAAGCCATAAGCATTTGTAATTGTTCCTTGCTTTGAAACTGGATGATAAATTGTCGCAGCAATCAAGCGCTCTCCGGTATCCCCATCTTGAATAAAACCAGAAAAAATCTTTTCCTGTATAACTTTGATTGATTCTAATATTATGGCATCCTCAGTCAAGAAATAAGTCACATTGCTCTGTTTCAATGTTTTTGAAAGGATATAATCCAATGTTTTATTTTGAAACGTCCAGGATTTTCGTTTTTCATTAAAGTTTCCAGCATCAAAACTTATGCTAAAAGCTGCCAATTGGCTAATCTCTATTAATACTTCAGGGATCGTCTTATCTATGTAGCTATAAGAAAACCTTTGCTCCAAGATATTCGCAGTTGGGGTTTGCCCAATTAGATTGATATGAATAAAAAGAAAGATGGTCCAAAAAACTAAGTATGCTTTTCGATTACTTCTTACAGACCCCTTCTCTAAGTTGATAATTGCCATTGATATCTTGAGTCACTTTCATTTCAAACGCAGCAGCGATTGAAGACAATACTTTATTAATGTCTGGATTAGGAAAATATCCCCCATAAACACAACTCCTCATACGCTGTGATTCTATGGTAACTTTGGAACCAAAGTACAATTCAAGATCATTCGCAACTTCAGTCAAGGGCATTGATTCGAAGATCAAATTTTTCGTTTTCCAAGAGTTCCTGTTTTTATTATAGTCCTTCGTTTTTGTCAGCTTATTTGAGGCTGGAACATAGGTTCCAAACTCTCCAGCACTTAGATTTACAAATTTCGCATTTGAACTATCAGAAAGCGCGACCATGCCTTCTTCCACTTGGACTGAAATAACATCCTCCCTGTCGGCAACGCTAAAAGTGGTTCCTAGGACTTTTACTTCAGCATTTTTTAACTCAACAATAAACGGCTGATTAGGATTGGTTGTAACCTCGAAGAATCCCTCCCCGGTTAGAACGACCCTACGTTCCTCCTTTTCAAAAACTCTTGGCCAAGTAATTTTGGAGCTTCCGTGCAGCCAAACTTTTGATCCGTCGGGCAAAGAAGTAGATCTTATTTCACCAACTTCGGTCCGCAGTGCCAATTCTCTTGATATTTCTTCAGGTTGATTTAAAAACCAAAATGCTCCAACTAAAAGTGCAAAGGTTGCAGCCGCCCAATATATAATGCGTCTGTTATTTCTTATAGGTTTAACAACTGCAGGGGTTCGTTTAATTCTTTTTGGCTGTTGCTTTTCCTTTTCAATACGATTTTTGAGCTTTAAAAAGTCCTTGGCCGTATCCACCTCAATCTCTTTAAGACCTTTTTTACTGGCACGCCAACTATTCGTAATTTCTCGCCGAAAGGCTACATTATCTTCTGAGCTATCTAACCATTGGCGTAACTCATCTCGTTCTTCATAGGAAATTTCTCCTTTGAGATGTTTAATAATTAACGTTATGTAAAAGTCTCTTTCCATTTTTCGCGAAGCTTATTTACTTCTAGACGTATTAACTAGTGATTATCCCCTATTTAACAAGGTGAATTAAAAAATAAATCCAAGCTAGTATTCCAATTGTACTATGTTTTGCTAAAAAATGTCTTACTGTTTTCATTGCTTTTGTAATGTGATTTTCGATAGTCTTAGTTGATATCCCTAATGAAGCAGCAATTTCTTTATGGGACATATCTTCAAATCTGCTTAATTTGAAAACTAATTTACATTTTTCGGGAAGTGTCTCAATTGCTTTAGTAACAAGCGCTATTTTGGAATCTTGATGCCCTGAAAATTCAACATTCTCTACATCTCCTTCTACCGCCGTACTCAACAGTTCGTCGTTAAATACAACCTTTTTTCGCTTTCGAATTTCGTCAATACATTTATTGACTACTGCCCTTCTTAAAAAAGCCTTTAACGAAATTTTGATATCTAGGGCATTGCGCTTCTTCCAGATTTCGAAAAAAACATCCTGAACCACATCCTTTGCCAGGGAATCATCTTCCAATATATTATAACCGGTAACAACTAGATATTTGTAGTAACGCAGGAAGATGCTTTCCAACCCTTGCTCATCGTTCACACGAAGCAATGAAAGCCAATTCTGTTCTTCCGATGTAAGCATAGGTTGATTTTACCTGAATATTATGTCCCTCAGGCAGCGTCAAAATTAATCAAAAAGCTATGTAAATCAACCTTTTAGCTCTTTTCGTGAATATTTTATGACTTTTTTTTAAACATCAATAGGGGATATCCAAAATTCATCCGTCTAGGGAGCAACT
>CALGJW010000105.1 GCA_937930025.1 uncultured Saprospiraceae bacterium
AAACTATAATAGCTTGTGATATTGTCAAATTCATGGATAATGCTTCAAGTTGGATTTCTGAAGATTCAAAAGATGTCACCGTCACAATTGAAACGGAAAATTCCTGTACAGTTGATATAAATCCAGTTCATTTAAAACTTATCTTAAATCGCTTAATTTCGAATTCAATAAAATTTGCGCATAACGATCGACCATTATTTGTAAAAGTTAACGCCTATTCTAATCCTGAATCAAGTACAATAGAAATTATAGATAATGGTATCGGAATTGAAGTGGGCTGCCACCTGAAGGTGTTTGATCTGTTTAAAAGGTTAGACAAGGTGAATTACGCCGGGTTAGGAATGGGATTATCCACTTGCAAAAAATTAGTGAATGCCTATCACGGCACCATTATAGCAGAAAATAATGAATACGGAGGGACAACCATAAAAATTACAATTCCCAATAAGCATTGATCTTGACCTGATTTTTTCGATAATTTATTACGAATTTGAATCTGTATCAAGCGTCTAATATGAGTTGAAATCCCCAATCGAAATAATTTGCCATTTCTTTGCGGCATTTTTCTCTACCAGGTAAATAGCGTTATTAATCCAATAATTTTCTTTTCTTGGAATCACTTCTCGACAAAATAATAACTAAGAATTATCATCCATTACGATAAATATCGTAGCCATAAGGCAATAAATGCCAAACTATTAGTAATTATTAAATAGTTTTACTTACTTTTCGATTATCATCAATTACTGAAGTATTCCTATTTAAATAATACGATTTGAAACCTACCGATACTAAGAATCCTGAGTATTTTCATAAAGTGGTGGATTGTCAGTACGCCTGTCCTGCGCACACCCCAGTTCCTGAATATATTCGACTTATCGCGGATCAGCGATACACTGATGCATACATGATCAATTGGGAGTCCAATGTTTTCCCGGGCGTGCTCGGACGAACTTGTGACCGCCCCTGTGAACCTGCTTGTAGACGCGGTCGTGTGGAAGAAGAACCCGTAGCAATTTGTAGATTAAAACGAGTTGCTGCAGACAATAAGGGAGAAGTTAAATCTCTGATGCCCCAAGGTCCTTTTCCCCCTAACGGTAAAAAAATTGCACTCATTGGTGGTGGTCCTGCTTCTCTTACTGTAGCACGTGACCTCGCTCCATTAGGATATGAAATCCATCTTTTTGATGAATGGGAAAAAGGCGGAGGAATGATGCGCACCCAAATCCCTTCCTTTAGATTACCTGAAACTGTATTAGATGAAGAAGTGAACTATATTTTAGACATGGGTATTCACACTCACTTTAATACATTCGTGGAAAGCATGAAGGAGGTTTTAGATAAAGACTATGATGCAGTCTTCGTTGGAACTGGAGCACCAAGTGGCCGAAGTCTTAAGCTTCCAGGGGCAGAAGAGGCTAAGGATAATATTCATATCGGTATTGAATTTCTTGCAGATGTTGCTTTCGAGCATCGAGAAACTATTGGAAAAAAAGTGATTGTCCTAGGCGGTGGAAATACTGCCATGGATTGTTGTCGTACCTCTAAAAGAATTGGAGGAGAACAAGTGACTGTGGTAGTTCGAAGTCCAAGAAAAGATATGAAGGCATCTCCTTGGGAAATCACCGATTCGGAAAGAGAAGAAATTCCAATTTTTAATAACATGCCTCCGAAGGAATTTGTAGTTGAAAATGGAAAATTGAAGGGCGTCCTATTTGGCAAAGTGAGAGCAGAATACGATGAAAATGGAAAAAGGAAATTAATTCCTACAGGTGAACCAGATGTTATGATTGAAGCTGATGATGTTATCATCGCTATAGGTCAAGACAATGCTTTCCCATGGATAGAAAGAGATCTGGGAATTGAATTTGGAAAATGGGATATTCCTGTTTTAGATAAGGTTACTTTTCAATCTACACATCCCAAAGTTTTCTTTGGCGGGGATGCTGCTTTTGGACCAGAGAATGTGATCACGGCGGTGGCACATGGTCATCAAGCAGCTATTTCAATCAATCAATTCTGCGAAGGCAAAGATGTGAACGATCGCCTCCCACCTACTACGAATCTCGTTTCGCAAAAAATGGGAATTCATGAATGGACGTACGATAATCATATCGCAAATGATTTAAGGTATGCAGTAGCACATGAAGATCAGAATATTTCTTTGAAAGATCGTAAAGTAGAAGTTGAACTTGGGTTTTCGCAAATCGAAGGTTTTAAGGAAGCACAGCGTTGTTTAAACTGTGATGTACAAACTGTATTCAAAACAGAGTTATGCATAGAATGTGATGCCTGTGTGGATGTTTGCCCCACGGATTGTATCACGTTTACAACCAATGGTGAAGAAGATGATCTAAGGACTAGATTAAATGCTCCAGCAGAAAATCAAACGCAAGATTTATACGTTTCTGACGCTCTTCCTACCGCAAGAGTTATGATAAAAGATGAGGATGTTTGTCTGCATTGCGGACTATGTTCTGAAAGATGCCCAACAGCAGCTTGGGACATGCAAAAATATATGTACAACGTGACAAAAGCTTATCAGTAAGATGGAGAAGAAAAAAGTGGTCAATGACCTAGTTATCAGATTTGCCAATGTGAATGGAACTGGGTCGGCATCTGCCAATGACATGTTTGCGAAGTCTATCTTTAGAATGGGCATTCCAATTACCCCAAAAAATATTTTCCCTTCCAATATTCAAGGTTTACCGACCTGGTATGAAATAAGAATAAACGGTAAAGGCTACTTAGGACGAAGGGCTGGAATTGATATTCTTGTTGGAGTTAATCCGCAAAGTTTAAAACGAGATGTGGAATCTGTTTCTCCCGGAGGATATTTTCTCTATGATAGTAGCAAGAAGCTGCATGAAGAATACATCAGAGAGGACATTAATTACATCGGAGTTCCGATGATTAGTTTGGCCATGGCCAATTATCCCAAGCCTCGCCTACAACAACTTTTTAAAAATATTATTTATGTCGGAGCATTGGCAACATTGATTAATGCAGATATGGATGTTATCAAAGCAGTCATTGCCGAGCAG